>JBMTKL010000007.1:0-17616 GCA_049439405.1 Acholeplasmataceae bacterium
GCCGCCTTCTATCATACTTAATATCTTATATTATAAATAAGACTTATTGATTTGCTAAGTCCACGCGAGCGCGGTAAGATGTTTCTGCTGTTTGTGCAGCAGCTAATGGATCAATACCATTGTTCCATACATCAATAAGCATAGTTTCACCTGGTCCCCAGTAGTAAGTCACTTGAGGAATGGTAGGCATTGGTACTGATGTTGCTAATTGATCAGCCATAGCTAATAAGTTTGCATCATCTGATAAGCCTTCGATACCACTTAATAAATCAGTTTCTAACGCTGGAAGTTTAGTTTTGTATTCATACATTAACTGCATTGCAATGTCACTTGTTAAGAATTCAACAAATTTAATTGCATCTTCACTATTTTCTGAATATTTGTAAACCGCTGCGATTTGAGCACCTGCAAATGTATTCATGGCATTACCATTAATTGTTGGCATTGGCGCTACACCATAATTTAAACCAGCTGCAGTGAATGCTTCATGGTTCCATGGTCCACCAATAACATAAGGGATGTCACCATTTTCAAAGTTTGTAGACCCTGAAATTGCATTGTGATCAGCAGTACCAGTAGCAATAGGTTTTAATTCATCGCGAATCCAAGTTAATGCAGACACTGCATTTTCAAATCCTACAGCACTCGCATCATCTAATGTAGGTCCAAATGGCGTAAATCCAAACGCACTATAAATTGGTTGCATAAAGTAGCTATCACCAAAGTGTGATGTTGAACCAAAGTAGAATAACCCTGCTTCTGCACGTGTTCTAGTATCTGTGTCAGATAATTGTTCTGCATTCCAGACTTGAGCAGCTGCAATGATTTCTTCCATTGTCGTTGCTGGTGTTGCAACTAAATCTTTGTTATAAAATAATCCAACAGATTCTAATGATAGAGGAACACCATATAGTGATTCAACAGCATTTGCTGATGTTGGATCAAATGAGTTGGTTGTTTCATCATATGATAATGTCGCAATATCAAGACCTAATTGTGCTGAACGACCATCCAACGCACTTTGAAGTGCACTAGGTAGTGGCAACACTAAGTCTTCTAAGACTGCTTGTGCTAATTGGTCATGAGGGAATTGGAAAATATCTGCACCATTACCTGAAGGACCAAAAGTTTTTAAAAGTTCACGAGAGTCTACAGAACCCATGTGTTGAAATTCAACGATAATGTTTGGATAAATTTTATTGAACTCTTCAATAACAGCTGCCATATATTCGCCGTTTTCATCATCCATCCATACACGGATTTTAGAACTTGGTACTAAAATATCACCAAAGTCAATACGTTCACCATTGTTTTCAACAACTGGATCAGTTGGTTCATCGCCACCACAAGAAGCTAAAGTAGTCACTCCTGCGAGTAAAATTAATAACGCTAATATTTTTTTCATGATAAACCTCCTTAACCTTTCGTCACTCTAAAGATAAATGTTTCTTGGGTAACATTACCCCATTCATCAGTGACTTGTAACATAATCGTGTAATCACCTTCAGTACGTGTATCTAATACTGAATATGCACCTTTAGGTACGAATACAAATGATGTGACATCACCATCACGATCGTCTGCTACTGCAAAACGAGGGAATAATGTATCATCAAATGGTGCACCCCAAGGAACTTCAATGATTCTTGATTCAGCATCAGCACCAATAAATGAAAGTGGAGAAATGAATGTTAATGCTGGAGCATTTCTATCCATATCTACATCAAGTGATGCTTCAGCAAGTGTAGGTTTAAATACATCATCACGAACAGTTGCAGGATATTTAGTGTTTGCTGCATCAGCATCGTTATCCCAAGCAGTAATCACATCATTAAATGTGACTGAAGAATGCATTGCATTAAGTGCAAATTTTCTGTTACCTTCAGCTAAATTTTCACCAATTGACCAAGAACCTTGTGTCCATTTGTATTCAAATTCAGCGTATCCACCTGTAACAGATACATTAAATGTAATCGTATAGTGTGTGTCATCCACTTTTGTTGCAGCCCATGCTGCATCTTCTGGATTCCATCCACCAAATGATGCACCTAAACTAATGACTGCATCCGTTGGAGTATTTGCAGGGACTTCTACATTTAATGTGACTTCAACCATTTGTTCAGCAGTTGCTGAAGTGTTGAAGAATACTTCATAGTCTTTTGTATTATCTAAAGCATCAGAAAGAATGATAATAAATGTATTTAATGTTGTGTTAGATCTAGCAAAGTCTACACGATCGATCGCAAGAGGATTACCATATGAACCTTCACCCAAATCTTCTCTGACTGCAAACCATGATTCGATCATCGCTTCAGCAGCATCTTTATCAGTTGCTAGAGGATATGGAGATTCAACAGCTGAACTTGTTTTCACAACAACAGTTGTTGGATCAACAGCATATGTACCACTCATGTCATCTGCATTTAATGGTAATAATTTAAATGTAAATGCAGCGTCTCTAAATGCATCAGCTGTTGTGAATACGTTTGAATTGTCTGTTAAACCAGCACCACCATTAACAACATATGCGATATTAACTGCACCAGCTGTTTTATCAGTCACAACGTTTGTATCATTTAAGTCACCAGTATGTTTTGATGCATCATCACCAGCATAGATTAATAATCCAGCCCAGTCTTCAACAGCTGCTAACATACCAACTTTAACTGCAAAACCTGCTTCTGATTGTCCACCATCCGTAAATAATTCAAGTGGTGTTGCCCAAGCACTTGCATTTTCAGTCCAACCCCAGTTATGAACACCAAGTGTTTCTTCGTAAGCACCTGCAGGATCATAATATACAACTAATAAGTTGAATGTTGTATTATCAGCAACATAGTATTCTCCGTTTGACCCTTCGAATACATATACATGCACAGTTTCGTTTTCAACAAGGTCGTTTTTGCTAATTAAGACGTCACCAGTGTATTTGTTATCCCAATTTTGAGTTAACCCACCGTTCCCATCGTCAACAAATTCGACAGCGATGAAACCCATATCAACATCAGCTTCTATCGTGATATCGTTGAATTCAAAATATGCACCAAAGTCATCTAGCCCACTATATGTGCTATTGACACTAGTACCATTCCAACCATGGTTACCGATAGCTGAATAATCGCCATCCCATGCTTGAAAGTGAACTACTAAATTCCCTGTACCTGCTGCAAATGATGAAATACCAAAAGTCAACAAAGCGACAGCTACAAGAAGAAAACCAAGTAATCCTTTTTTCATTACTTCCTCCTATTTATTTAAAAGATTGCTCTTTTATTTGATGTTATTATAATATCACATTATGGTAAAAAATGTAAACGCTTTTAGCATAAAGTTTTTTGTGAAACCGATTGCATATTGTAATCGCTAACATTTTATTTCCTATTTTCTAAAGTCACATGTTATGATTTATGTGAGGTGAAGAATATATGAAAAAAATGATTATTTTAATTTGGTTACTTATAATCCCTATATTTAGTATAGAGGCTTTGGGTGCTGACTCTATTCAAACATTACGTGTACATTATTATAGATATGACGATACATATACTAACTTTAACATTTGGTTGTGGGAAAAAGAACCAGGTGATTTAGGTGGGATTCAATGGAACTTTGACCCTGGCGTCAAAGGGGATTATGGCGTTTATTTAGATGTTGATTTAGTTGAAAACTATGCCAATTCTACCCGTTTAGGCATCATTATTAAACAAGGCGGATGGGATGGGTACCGTGAAGTCGGTGGAGACCGATTTTTTGAACTTAGTGATGTTGAATATGATACCAATGGCTTAGGTCATGTGTATTTTGTTGAACAAGATTTAAACATCGGTACGAGTCAAGCAGATCTAGATAGTAACATTCCTGACTACCGTGATCGTATATTAACAGCAAACTTTACAGAAGCTGGTAGCAACTATAATATAGAGGTTTCAGCAACGGCTGTTGTCTCTTCTTATGAAGTGTTTGAGAATGGTGGCGTGACTCCATTTACGTCAGGATTTGTAAACGCTCGCACATTCTCTATTAGTGCAATGTATGACATTGCGAATAGCTATGAAGTTGCAGTATTATTTGGTGATGGAACAGTTGCTAGAAAATCAGTTTCACTCGCACAAATTTATGACACACAAAACTTTGAAGCATTATATACATATGAAGGTGATTTAGGGGTTACTTTCGATGGCGATGAAACCATTTTTAGATTGTGGGCTCCTCTATCTAGTGAGGTGACTTTAAACTTATTCCGACAAGGTCATCCTAATTATACGGATGAAGGTGTAGAAAATGATGAGCTCACGCCTTTTGAAACGCATGTGCTAGAACCGATTGGTCAAGGGGCATGGGAAGTCAGACTTACTGGGGATTATGATTTTGTCTACTATACTTATGATGTTCAAAATGGTGATATGACGATCAGAAACGTCACTGATCCTTATGCATACTCTGCTGGTGCAAACGCTGTACGTTCAATGGTTGTAAATTTCGATGTACTCAATCCTGAAGGTTGGTTATATGACTATAGACCTGATACGATCGTAAACAATACAGATTATATTGTGTATGAATTACATATTAGAGACTTAACAACACATACGTCTTGGACAGGTACAGAATCTTATCGTGGAACATTTATGGGACTTACTGAGACGGGTACAACCTATACAAATGATGATGGTGTCACAGTAACAACTGGACTTGATCATATTGTTGAACTCGGTGTGAATGCTGTTCAACTACTTCCTATTTTTGATTTTGGATATGTTGATGAAGTTGAGCTGGCACTTAATCCTAATTATGGTAATACATTTAATTGGGGATACATGCCGATTCATTTCAATGTTTTAGAAGGATCATTTTCAACCAATCCATTTGACGGAAAAGCCCGTGTTACTGAATTTAAAGAAGCTGTCATGGCACTTCATGCTCATGGTATTAGAGTCATTATGGACGTTGTGTATAACCATACTGGACTTTCTGAAACATCGAATTTCCATCAAATCGTTCCGGGTTATTACCATAGACTTACTGAAGCTGGTGGATTTTCTAATGGTTCTGGTACGGGTAATGAAACAGCATCTGAGCGTTCAATGATGCGTAAATTCATGATCGACTCCACTGAGTTTTTAGCAACCGAATATAATTTATCTGGTTTTAGATTTGACCTCATGGCACTTCATGACAATGAAACGATGAATTTAATTGGTGAAAATTTACGTGCCATTGATGAGACGATGATTGTTTATGGTGAACCATGGATGGGAGGTACTTCTCCTTTAAGTGCTAGCTTATCTGCAGATAAATCCAATATTACTTCCATGAGCGAATACGACATTGGTGCATTCAATGATGTCATCAGAGATGCTGTCAAAGGGTCTGTATTTAATGCCGGTGATGGTGCTTGGGTTCAAGGCGAGGCACTTGCTGATAGTTACAATAAAATGTTATATGGTATGGTTGGTGGCATTGATCATATTGATGTGAATTATTTTGACGTTTGGCACGGTAATCCAAATCAAACCATTAACTATGTGTCTGCACATGATAATAATACTCTGTTTGATAAACTTGTTTTAACTGGATTTTCTGTCACCAGTGAAATCAACAAATTGAAAGCAATGGCGATCCAATCAAATGCGATAGTATTAACGTCACAAGGTGTACCATTCTTGCATGCTGGTTCTGAATTCTTAAGAAGTAAACCTGCCGAGGATGGTGGTTATGATCATAACTCTTATGAATCACCAGATTCAGTCAATCAACTGCGTTGGGACAGAAAAGCGAAATATGTTGATGTCTTTGAATACTATAAATCACTCATTTATATTAGAAAAGCGTATGATAACTTTAGAATGACCAATCCAGCACTCATTAATGCAACACTTACATTCTTAAATACGAATCAAACATATGGTGGTGTAGCAATGCGTATTCAACCCGTCACTGATGATGGAGCAGATGTCATTGTCATTCATAGTGGATTTGCACCAACTGGAGGACTGACGACCGTCACACTCCCTGCGGGTAAAGAATATTACGTCTTAACAGCACTTGATCAAACCAATGTTGAAGGTATTGATACGATTAGTGGAACAGCGTATGTGACACCAAATACAACCATGATTTTAACGGATAAAATTATGACGTATACGGCACCTGATTTCACCCTTCCAGGAACAGATGATACACCTGAATTATCAATAGGACTCATTACAACCATTGGGCTGATTGCGGTCATTGCTGCAGCTGGTACAGCCTTCTTCTTAAGAAAACCTAGAGTCACTGAAGATAAACTTTCATAATAAATAAAAACCACTTCTTCATGAAGTGGTTTTTTTATTCATTATATTTATGAACGCTATGACTTTTTTATTGGTAATGTTTTCTTCCAAATTTAAGCATCACAATCATAATCGTAACACCAACAAGTAATTGATAAATGACATTGGCAAAGACTGGTTCTATAAACGCCACAAAGGCACTTACAACCGCTGGCATCGTCATCATGAGTATGATGAAGACAACCGATTCTTGATAAGTCATAAATGTTGATAATCCATATTTAAATAATCTTAAGACAAACATCAAAAACACCACAAATACAGCTTGTATGAAAAGTTGAACCATAATGTTTGTCGCCATCGTATAAACGATAATATATGCGCTAAACGATCCTTCTATCGATGCACCAAAGGTTTCCCACAAAAGGATGTTATCCTCTTCACTACCATAATTGACACGATGTAGTAACATCAAGTCACTAAAACCTTGATAGCCTTGACTCTCTAATGAGTTGTCGCCATCATCATAAATGATGAGGTCTCGATTTAAAATCACTGCTGGCGTCTCGTAGTCTTGATCATATGATCCTAACACGTTCACATAGTAATGAATCCCTTCATGCACAAACGTATAATCTTCATCTGAAACAACGCCAGCCATAGACACTTCTGTATACGGAATGGTAATATCAGGGATCGCATTTTGAAAGTCTTGTGCGATAAAATCTAGACGAAATCCATCTTCAGAAATGATTTGATAATTGAGCGGAAATGCTGAAAGTAACGATAACAAGATGAAATAGATGATGATTTTATAATTGAAAATGAGTGGTTTTTCAAAAATCTTAGAAAACTGAAACCCTCTTTTAAAATACTCGACTAAAAACACTAGGAGGCCTCACTTACAAGTAATACAAGCGTATCATAAGCAGTCATCTCATATTGACCATATAAGATGGTCGCTCCATCGATTGGTGCCATTGTTTGTGGTTGATTATCAATATTATGAATCACTAAGACAGTTTGAGTAAAATCATCTTCTGTAAACGTTCGGTAGTAGCCTTGAATATTATAATCATTATGTTCATATGGCGTGAGTCCACCAAACATTAGAGCTGGATAATCCAGTCTCAATTGGAAAAATTCTCGGTATACATGATACATCGACATGTCATCACTCCTTTGTTCATCAACATCAGGAACATCTACATTTTGTGTGTCAGGAAACCAAGAAGTTTCTCTTTCATCTCCCCATAAAAAGGCGGTTCTTCTAAATTCATCGTACGCTGTACCGTATCCTGAAACCTCTACACCTTCACGTCTCACACCGATCATATCAAGTTCTTCACCATAATATAAATACGGATTACCTGGAAGTAATAACATCGCTCGAACGGCTTGTTTTCTTGCGTATTCATTGGTGATTCTTGAGGTTAACCGGTCTACATCATGATTACTTAAAAACAGCGAATCAATATAGCCTGGTTTTGCTTGTTCCATATCATTATAAAAACGGTCTAATATGGATACATAATAACTTCTAGACGTTTGCAAACCTACTTTATTTTCAACGTGTGACATCCCAAAGAAATTAAACACGCTATCAGAACCAATTAAATAACTTGAGTATCTCATATCACTGTAATCAAATACTTCACTGACGATCAATGTATCATCACCATAATTATTTTTTAAATACGCATTATATTCTAAAATATATAACCCTGCATTAATGTCAATACCAGTCAGTCCTGGTTTATCAAAAAAGTGCTTCGCTGCATCTAATCTAAACTTTTTAATGCCCATATTAACATAAAAGTCAAGCATGTTTTTCACTTCATCTTTAAATGCTTCATGGGTTGGATTAAAATCAACTAAACCACCTACAAATGATGAATATGCATTGAGATTTCCATTAAAGTAATAATACTCATAATAAGGACTTGATGGATTTCCTAAAGCATCTTGATACCAAGGATGTTGGTCACTGGAATGATTAATAACTAAATCCATCATGATGTCGATGCCTAAATCACTCGCTGAATTGATGAGTGACTGCAAGTCATCAAGTGCTCCAAAATCTTCATGCACATCGTAATAATCGGTGACACCATATCCGTGATAACTATTGGATGGATGAAAAGGCGTTAACCAAATGGCTGTTGCTCCTATGGTTTGAATGTAATCTAAATTTTGTTCAATCCCTTTTAGATCACCAATACCGTCTCCATCACTATCCGCAAAAGAACGAATAAATATTTGGTAGTAATTGTCATGATTTGGATAAGTTTCCATAAAATCAAGTGATGTGATGATGACTTCCTCTTCGTCATTTCCACAACTCATTAAAAATATAGATAGCATAATCATGACAAACACAGTCATAAGTTTTTTCATATTATATTCCTCGATCTTTCAATAATGATGATTTACCTAAGACACTCCCCATATCTCTTTCATTTTGTAAGTCGATAACTTTCGTTTGAAAGATATAATCGTGGATCGTTCTTGATACATGAGAATTCATCGAAAACGTCGCAACCACTAAATATAGACCATAGGTGAATAGACTTGCAAATAATTTCGTCATATCTCTAATGAGCAACAACCAAATTGGTGCAGGACGATCATCTTTCATCACGACTTTTATTTTTTGGATGCGTTTTCCAAAGGTCTGGCCTGTTCCTCTAAAATAAGGAAATATATAAAACATAAATGCACCAAATCCAAATAAAACAATCCCTAATGTTTCATTAAAAGGTGTGACACCGAAGGTTGCAACAATACCTACTAACATCACACCTGATGTGTCAATGGCAAATGCTCTCACTCTTTTTTCAAATGAAGGAACCATCAGTCTTCCACCTTTCTTTTTTAAATTGAATGACCAGTATTGCTGGTTGAATACTTAATGATAATATGTCATCGATCATGAAGTAATCGTTGACTTCTTTTTGAGCGTAAAGTTCATCAACTAATACATCTCTAATCATAATTGACGTATCTAACATATTTACACCACTAAGAAAAGGATACCGACTTTGGTCAAAAATGTAATCATTGGTTGCGACTTTATAATACATATCTGGATCAATGGTGACACTCATATCACGATACACTTCAGAAGCGCCAAACATGCCTTCTAATGTCAGCACTTGTGACCCTAATAATTCTACGGTTTTAATCACGTTATCAAATGGAAATATCTCATAGACTTTAGCAATCGTTAATGGCTCACGATATGAAATATCTGTTCTTGTACCACCGTAGTTATGAATCCCAATCACAGCACCAGTTTTTTTAGCAATGAGTGTTGCCATATATGTCGTGAGTTGACTTCTTGTATAACTTTGATTACTTAAAATAATTTCATCTTCTAATAAGGATTGTATCACAGTATAATAGCCATCAATGACAGACTCTACTGCAGTAGAACGTCCATTTAATTCGGAATCAGAAAGACTCAACACTTCTGAGGTGTAACCATCATAAATTCCGTCATCAAAAGATACTTGAACGTAACCAACACCACTACCATATCCCCCTGCTTGTAAGACTGAAATCTCCCGACCAGAGACATTGATGGTTGATGCATAGGTTTGATGGGAGTGTCCATTAAAAATAAGATCAATGGTTGCATCTCCCACTAAATTTGCAAATCCTTCATTCGTGATGGAACTACTTCCGTGAGTCACAGCAATGACTAAATCTACGTCTTCATTTTGTCTTAAATATGTTGCATAAGTTTCGGTTGCACTCACTGGATCAGTGAATTCGTACTCAGCAACACGGCTTACTGCAATCGATGATTCTAAGCCGTAACCAATCGTACCTATAATACCAATTCGGTATCCTGCACGTTCAACAATGGTATAAGGTTCCATGCCTTCAGGTCTCGTTGTCGTCGCTTTAAAAAAGATATTAGCAGCAAGTAATGGAAAATTTGCTTGGACTTCAGAAGCACCTTCAATAAAAAACTTAGTAACTTCTTCAATACCCCAATCAAATTCATGATTTCCAACAACAAATGCCGCATGATCCATTGCATTCAGTGCTTCTATCACAGATGCCCCATAAAAGTAATTTGATATAATGTTTCCTTGTAAAATATCCCCACCAGAAATGAATAAAGTACGACCAGGATCACTCGCTTCTAAGGCTTCAATAAAAGCTGCTGTGGCACTAAACCCAACTGCACTATCGGTTGGTAGTATCGCACCATGAGTATCGTTCACGTAAATAATATGTAACTCGTCTTTGGCTTCAATGACCGTGATTTGAATCGATTGAGTCGTTGTCAGACTTCTAGAATTGGTCACTTCATAAAAGACTTGATACACACCTGGTGTGTCATATAATACCTCAGAATCATCAACAGAAATGCCAGATAATACACCATCGATAACATCTAAAGCAGAAACACCTTCAAGTAAGTCAGGAAGGGGTTCACCTGTTGTATACACAAAATGTTCAAGTCCTGTAAATACAGGATAAACATCCATCTCAACCTCTCTTTCAGGTAAGATGGTCACCATTCGGTTAGATCTAGTGATCATGCCATATGGTGTTTCCGCGATGTATGTAATATAATGAATGCCTTCAACATTCCATTCGACTTGATCATCAACAGTTAACACAATTTCTGAAGCTGTATATAGACTATGATAGACACTGACACCTTCAAGTAAATCAGGTTTTTCTTCATCAGCACGTTGCGTAATGTCAGTGAGTCCATTAATGACTGCAGGGACTAATTTTTGCGCATCTGAAGGTTCCTCTACTTGACAAGCAATTAGTGAAATTGCGATTATAAATATGATGAATAGGTGTTTTAATTTCATGTCGACTCCTTAAAAAACTTAATACGATTGGCCATCATTTGTTTTGTTACTTTGGCTGATTGGATGGCATCATAACCGTGTACGGTATGCATCGTATGATGTGCAGTGATAAGACCTTTTGCAGCACGGACTTTTTTCTCAAACAAAAGACCTTCATCTCTTAATGGATCAAATTGGGCTGTTTCTAAGTAAACTGGTGGAAGTGATGACAGATCTTTTTCTAATAATGAGGCATAATCATCGTCTTCACGACCATTTAAATACATTTTCCACATGGAAGCATTAAGTACTTGATTCCACATTGGTGTGTCATGATACGTCACATGTGATGCTAAATTATGATGTTTAGTTAACACTGGATAAATGAGACATAATTTTTCTATATCTTCATATCCATGATCTCTCGCCCACATCGTTAAAGCTAGAGCTAAATTACCACCTGCAGATTCACCAGCAATATATAAATGTGTATATCCAAATTGCTTTTGATGTTCCACAACATACTTAAAAGCATCTATTGCGTCGTTAAATGCATGTGGATATGGATATTCTGGTAATAACCGGTATTTCACTGCAAATACACTTGCTGGAATAAGTTTTGCATAAGTTTCATACATTTGTTTATGTATGATGGTCTCTTCCATTTGAAAACCACCACCATGAAAATATAAGATGAGTGGTTTAAAAAATGACCCATCTTCAAAGTAATGGTCACATACCAAATCTTCTCGGTTTTCTCTTTTAATGACAACTGTTTCTTTTACACAAGGAGACTTAACTTTTGCAAGCGCAAGCGTAGATTTATAAATCCCATTCATTAAATGTCTTGCAAGTGCTGAGTGTTTAGTAAACCTTATATTAGATAGTAACTGTAAATCATAATCGATGTTGAGCTTATGTTTCGGCATCAAATAACTCCTTGTATGATTCATAGCCTTCTTTTTCTAAATCTTTATAAGCAATAAATTTTAGTGATGCAGAATTAATACAATATCTAAGACCGCCTCGATCTTTTGGACCATCAGTAAACACATGGCCTAAGTGGCTATCTGCTTCTAAGCTTCTGACTTCTGTTCTAAACATGCCATGAGACATATCCAATTTTTCTTTTACTTTTTTTATGGGCTTTGAAAAACTTGGCCATCCACACCCACTATCAAATTTATCTACACTTGAAAACAGCGGTTCACCCGAGACAATATCAACATAAATCCCCTTTTCAAAATGATGATCATATTCATTTTGAAAAGGAGGTTCCGTACCATTTTCTTGTGTGACATAAAATTGCATTGGTGTTAATTTTTCTTTTAAATCTTTTTTATTCATGGGTTCGCTCCAAAGCTTTTTTGTAGTATTCTAATACTTTGTTCACAGAATCTTCCCAAGGATGATAAATCGTCTCAAATGCTTTTTCACCAATCGTTTTATTTAAGTCAATGTTTGATGAGATATGATAAATTTTCTCAGCAAACAATGTTGGATTCGCATCGACTAAATATCCATTGATATCATGTGTGATATGATGTGCTGTTGCTGAGCCCTTAATGAAAATCGTTGGTGTTTTTTGACTTGCAGCTTCAAGTTGAACAAGTGAATTGGTATCATAAAGTGATGGAAAGACAAATAAATCTGCAATTTCATACATTGCTGAAAGTTTCCCTCTATCATAGATTGGTCCTGTGAATGTACAAAAAGAGGTTAGTTTTTTTGATTTAATTAAAGACTTAAAATAATCTTCATCAGGCCCTTTTCCGACAAAATACATATGAAATTTAGGCATGAAGTCTTTGAGTTTTTCTAATGTATCGATAATAAATGAGATATTTTTTATTTTATCTATTCTACCTACAAAAAGCATATTAAACACCTCTGGAGAGATGTGATGCGTTTTCATCAAGGACTGTACATGCTGATGTCCCATTTGATATGTCATTTCTGTCGCATTAGGGATTATTTCTGGAGCTTTATTTAATCCATAATTCATATAAACGTCTAAAATCGATGGATTCACAGTAAATGTTTGATCACATTTATTGAGTCTTCGGATGATGTCATTAAGCATCATTTCAGTGAGTGGTTTTAACTTTAACCTTAATTCAAAATCCTTTTTATATTGTGAGTGGAGCGTTGCAAATAAAGGAACATGATATTTTTTTGCATAAGAAACACCCAGTTCTCCCATTGAAAATGGTGAGTGTATATGTACAATATCAAGTTTTATACGGCTTAATAACTTGTTTAATTTTGCATCAAATGTTGGTAAAGCAAGATGATAGTCTGTGTTAGGAACTTGTATCTTAAGGACTCTAATCACTTGATATGGAAAATCATCTTTGTATGTTTTATCACCTGGTTTAGGTGCAAAGACGTAAACCTCATGGTCATGAGATAGTATAGTTGCATATTGATTCACAACATTCACTACACCATCCATCATTGGATAATACGCATCAACAAAAAAACCTATTTTCATGATAATACCACGTACACAATCGCAATGATGATTGCTGGTAACATATTCAGTACTTTAAATGATTTAATGTTTAAAAAATCTAGTGCAATCGCTACAATCATCATGTTTCCAAGTAATGAAATATATAACACAAGTGTTTCAGGCATCACAGGTGCAAAAAAAGACGCTAATAGCATAATCGACCCTTGATAGATCAATACGGATATACTTGAAAAGATGACACCAAAACCGAGTGTAGATGCAAGAATCATCGCAGTAACAACATCTAATGTTGTTTTCACAAGTAATAATGTTAAATCGCCTTCGATAACTTCATTGAACACACCAATGATCGCGATCGCTCCAACACAAAATATTAAACTTGCTGTAATAAACCCTTCTGCTACCGGAGGTAATTTATATTTTTTTTCAATACGCTCTATCAAATGATTAAACGATGTATCAATACGAAGCAATGTACCAATGACAATCCCGAACATCATCATTAATAAGATTTCTAAATCAAAGCGTGTTTGGATGACATTATCTTGAATCACAAAAAAATCACTCAAGAACCAACCAAAAGATAATACGAGTAAAACAAGACCCATCGTACTTTTAAGCTGATCGGTCATGTTTTTTGACAATTTAGTTTTCAATAATAATCCAAAGATTGAGGCAATGAAGACACCACCTGCATTAATTAATGTTCCCATAGTTCACCACTTTCATTATACTATGTTTTTCCCTTTTTTTCTATGTTAAAATAAAGGTACGAGGTGACCTATGATACAAACATTTGAAATACTTATACCAACAACGAACTCAATGAGAACCATACGAGTCTATCAACCAAATGCTTGCACGAGTGAATCACCATGTGATGTTTTATTCATGCATGATGCACAAAACATTTTTGATGATAAAATGAGTTATCATGAAGTATCTTGGAGAGTGGTTGAAGGATTAAAGCAAGCTGAGATTGATCATGTAATGATCGTGGGTATCGACAACTCCTTGCAGCGTTTAGATGAATATAGTCCTTACGAAACGATGATTGAGCAGAAAGACCGCTTTTTAAAAGGAACAGGTGGTCTAGGAGATATTTATATTGATTTTGTTGTTAAAGAGCTAATTCCCTTGATTCAATCCAAATATCCAATAAATAGAAATTACTACATGGCAGGAAGTTCAATGGGTGCATATATATCCATGTTTGCAGCGATTAGGTATCCTAAGGTATTTAAAGGTATAGGATGTTTTTCAATTGCATCCTGGTTTAATGAACCTGCATTACTCAATGACTTGAAAGCTGCTTCTATACCTAAAGACATGGCTTTCTACATTTCAGTAGGTAAACACGAAACATCAGCAGATGACATTAAAGAATTTCCAGAAATATATATGAATAATTCAAAACATGTATACGATTTACTAAAAGAAAAAGGTATACAAACATTAACATTTAACTTAAATGATGGTAAGCATAATGAACGACAATGGATGCAATTATTTCCTGAATTTGCATCCTTTATGTTTAAACAATAAAAAAGCACCTTAATGGTGCTTTTTAAATGCAATTTGGAGGCCCCGATCGGAGTCGAACCGACGATCAGGCAGTTGCAGTGCCGTGCCTTACCACTTGGCTACAGGGCCTTTTTTAATGCGCAATTTATTATAACGTAACAACCCATGATAGTCAATATAAATCCCACAAACTCTATTTTTAGCACTTAACTCTTGACAGTGCTAATTTTATGTTATATGATGATATTGGCAAACAATAACATAGACTGCCAAAAGGAGGCCATGTATGCAAATGAATATGATGGAAAATTATGACCAAGATCCTAAATTGCTTGAAAAATTTGGTCGAAATTTAGTTGAAGAAGTTAAAAAAGGGTCTATCGATCCTGTCATTGGTAGAGATGATGAAATTAGACGTGTTATTAAGATATTATCAAGAAAAACAAAAAACAATCCTGTCCTCATTGGAGAACCCGGCGTAGGAAAAACTGCCATTGTTGAAGGTTTAGCGAAGCGTATTGTAGACAAAGACGTTCCTTTAGGACTACAAAATAAAACTGTCTATGAATTAGATTTAGCAGCACTTGTCGCAGGTGCAAAATTTAGAGGTGAATTTGAAGAACGTCTTAAAGCCATATTAAAGCGAGTGAAAGCATCTAATGGTGACATCATTTTATTCATTGATGAAATACATCAAATTGTTGGTGCTGGTCGCACTGATGGGGCAATGGATGCATCGAACATGCTTAAACCTATGCTTGCACGTGGCGAGCTTCATTGCGTAGGTGCAACTACACTGTCTGAATACCGTGCGTATATTGAAAAAGATTCTGCACTAGAAAGACGCTTCCAAAAAGTCTTAGTCAAAGAACCCACAGAAACTGACACGATTTCAATACTTAGAGGACTCAAGTCTCGTTTTGAAGCACATCATGGGGTTTCAATTAGTGATCCAGCGATTATCGCTGCTGCGATGCTATCAAACCGTTATATTAGTGATCGTTTTTTACCGGATAAAGCCATCGACTTAATTGATGAAGCATGTGCTTCTATTCGAATGGAAATCGACTCTATGCCTGTTGAACTAGATACGGTCATTAGAAAACTCACTCAGCTTGAAATTGAACGGCAAGCATTAAAGAAAGAGACAGATGTTTTATCTAAAGAGCGTCTATCCGCCATAGAAGTCGAGATTAGTGCATTAAAAGAGGAAGAAAAAACGCTTAAGACCCAATGGCATGAAGAAAAGACAATGCTTCAAGTGATCAAAGACAAAAAGAACCAATTAGAAACCTATAAAAATGACTTACAAACAGCATTTAATGATTCCAATTATCAAAAAGCTGCAGAACTACAGTATAAGACGATTCCAGACTTAGAAAAAGACATTGAAGCATTAACTTTACAAGCTTCTAAAGAAGGTCAACTGCTTTCTGAAGTCGTCACCGAATCCTCAATTGCAGATATTGTTAGTAAATGGACACACATTCCCGTAACGAAACTGATGAGTGGAGATAAAGAAAAACTGATTCATTTAAAAGATACGCTACAAACACGCGTCATTGGACAAGATCATGCCATATCACTTGTTAGTGATGCGATTATAAGACAACGTGCAGGGATTAAAGATCAACAAAAACCAATTGGTTCATTTTTGTTTTTAGGGCCAACTGGAGTTGGTAAAACTGAAGTTGCAAGAGCACTTTCTGACGCCTTATTTGATAGTGAGAAACATATGGTTCGCTTCGACATGAGTGAATATATGGAACCACATAGTGTGTCGAAACTCATTGGTTCTCCACCAGGATATGTCGGTTACGATGAGGGGGGACAACTTACTGAGGCGGTAAGACGTCAACCTTACTCTCTACTTCTTTTTGATGAAATTGAAAAAGCACATCATGATGTCTTTAATATTTTATTACAATTACTAGACGATGGTAGACTCACTGACAACCAAGGACGTACAGTTGATTTCAAAAACACTATCATCATCATGACGTCTAATATCGGAAGTGAACATCTTCTCTCCAAAGATGATGATGCTGCAACAAGAGTGACAGATCTCGTCAAAAAAACATTTAAGCCAGAATTTTTAAATCGACTTGATGAACTCATCATTTTTAATCCATTAAATATTAAAATTCAAATGCAAATTGCACAAAAAATGTTAGATGAACTTCATATAAGATTATTAAAAGAGCATATTGATATTACATTTGATTCAGAGGTTACAAAATATGTGATCAAACATGGATATCAAGAAGAGTATGGTGCGAGACCACTTAAACGTTTTATTCAAAGACACATTGAAACCATGATTGCAACGCACATCATCAATAATATTTTAATTCCTCATACTCGTAGTGAAATGATGTTAGATAACGACCAATTAGCAATCCGCATAAAAAAAGATAATTCGCAGATAAGAGTATTTCCCCCACCCAGGGCAAGACAGCGTTAAGGAAGGGGTATCAAAGACAATGCGTTTGCACGCCGGGCTTCAAGAAGAATTCCATTA
>JBMTKL010000008.1:0-16938 GCA_049439405.1 Acholeplasmataceae bacterium
CGTCAATAATGGTGCTGCAATTTATGACACAAAGAAAAAAGGATATATTATTGAGCATGCATTTAAATCTCAAGAAGTTAAAGACATCTTAGAGTTTGCTAAAACATATACACCACATTATGAAGTTCACTCAGAACATGCGATTTATGTACACGGACATTTAAGAGAAACATTTTTTAAAGCTATGTCAAAAAAACTTATAGGCTTTGAACCAATTATATTACCCTTATCGGATGTATCGATTTTTGATCAAGTGAACGCTACTAAGATATTGCTTATTGAAGAAGATCAAATTAAATATGATAAGTTAAAATCAGCAACAAAAGCATTAGGAAACTATGAAGTGATTCAAAGTCAAGTTGCTTATATTGATATTAACTTAGAAAATATATCTAAAGGTCAAGCAATAACTGAGCTTGCCGATACGTTAAAGATGAACCTTGAAGATGTCATTGCATTTGGTGATCAAGAAAATGATCTATCAATGCTACAAGTTTCAGGCTTCGGTGTCGCGATGGAAAATGCAGTACCTTTGGTGAAAAAGAACGCTGATCATATTACAAATTCAGCAGATAATGAAGGCGTTGCTAAAACAATTGAAGAATTTGTGTTATTTTAAAATTAAAGGAGTGATTGAAATGGTATCAAAAAACACGATTGTGAATAATTTGTCAGGACTACATGCAAGACCAGCAGCTTCATTTTCTCAGTTTTGTAATACATTTCCAAATACAATTACACTAACGTATGAAGGATTAGACATTAATCCTAAAAGTATCATCATGCTGATGTCTTCAGGCATTAGGCAAGGAGCAGAACTCAAAGTTACCGTTGATGGAGACGATGCTGAAGATGTTTGTCAACAAATTATTGCATATATTCATGATATGAGAGATTAAAAAAAATGCTACAAGCATTTTTTTTATAGTGAGATGATACCACCTAAAGTCATAAATAAAATAATGACAAAAAATGGATGAACTTTTAATACTTTAATGACCAAAAAGGCACTGATCATAAATAATAAGGCTATAAAATATCCATGGTTATTAATAGATAAAGCATAAAAGTTTAACACTAAATTAAAAAGCAGTAACATGATGATTGGTGTTAATAAACTCGTCATTAAATTCACCACTGGATGATTCTTATATTTATTTAGTAAATTAAGTAAAATAATCATCAGTGTTAGTGAGGGTAATACATAAGCAAGAATACTTAAAAGTAATCCAGTAATTCCAAACACTTGAAAACCGATGGTTCCAGCAAGTTTAGTTGCTGTGACGCCTGGAAGTGCACTCTGAATGGCAACTGAGAGTCCAAAATCCGATGCAGAAACAAGATTAAAATGTTCAACAACTTCGTAACTAATCAAAGATAATGATCCTGGACCTCCCCCATATCCAATAGATCCTGGAATGATAAAAGCAATGATCAGTTTTAAAGGCTCTGAAAGTGAGTCAATATTTCTCATATTGAATGACATGAAGTTGATTGAAACATAAGTCTGAATGACATAAATTATTAAGATAAAAGTCAAGATTATACTAAATCTTAAGCTTTCTTTGAATCGATATAAAAAAGACGTGATCATAGTAATGAAAATTAACCATGCTGGATGTATTTGTAGTAGGTAAAGTGCAAAGAGATCAATGAGTAAGATAACAATAAGTGATTTCCATTGAATTTTTTTAATGGACCTAACAGCAAACTGGAAAACCAAAAGTCCCATCATGACTGTGATGACTGGGTAAATTCCACTGATTGATCCATTAATCCAGGGTTCATATTGAAATCTTTTGATCGTTTCAAAAAATAGTAACATAAGAAATAAACTTGGTGAAATGATTGTAATGACACTCAATATAAGACCAATCAACCCTTTTGTTTGGTATCCTATATAACCAGCAATTTTAGTTTGAATAGGACCAGGCAAGGTATTAGAAACAGTTAAAATGTTTTGAAAATCTTCTTCATTAAACCATTTCTTTTCTTTAACAAATACTTTATGAAATAATGGAATGACTGCAGCACCACCACCATAACCAATAATACTGATAAGAAGGATTTGAATCCATAAAGATTTATACGTTACCGGTGTTACCATGATGCAATCATCCCATCTGTACGGTATTCTGTCCCACCAACATAAACGCCATCTGGCATTCTCCATATAATTTGACCACGTCCAAACATAGATAATCGTGGTTCAATTGTGACTTGATGACCACGTTTTTTTAATGCGTCAATGATATCAAGTGATACATTGGGTTCAACAATCACGTCATTATCTTTCATCCATTGCCATCTTGGTGCATCTAGTGCAGCTTGAGGATTTAAATGAAAATCAATGGTATTCATGATGACTTGAAGATGACCTTGTGGTTGCATGAAACCACCCATCACACCGAAAGGACCAACAGGATGTCCGTCTTTTGTTAGAAAACCTGGTATAATCGTATGATATGGTCTTTTTCTTGGTTTAAGTGCATTATGATGAAAAGGATCAAATGAGAAGTTATGACCTCTGTTTTGAAGTGCAATACCAGTATCTGGTATGACAATACCAGAACCAAAACCCATATAATTACTTTGGATGTAGCTAACCATATTACCATCTTTATCAGCCGTTGCTAAATAGACTGTACCACCTTTTTGAGGTGTCCCTGCCTTTGGAAGCTGTGCTTTTTCATTGATTTGAAGACGTCTTTTATTACCATAGTTTGGATCAAGAAGATTTTTAGACGTATAAGCCATATGTTTTGGATCTGTAATGTATGTTTGTCCATCAGCAAATGCAAGTTTCATTGCTTCAATTTGATAATGAAAAGTGTGTTCATCATCTTTTCTGTCGAAATGATCATCTTTAAGCATATTGAGTGCCATAAGTGCTAAAATACCTTGTCCATTTGGTGGTAATTCCCAAACATCATAGCCTTTATAATGTACAGAAATAGGGTCTATCCATTCGACCTCATAGTCAGCAAAATCCTCAAAAGATAAAAAACCATCATGTTGATTAGAAAAATCAATCATTGCTTGTGTGAGTTCACCCTCATAAAAAGCTTTACCCATTGTTGTACCAATAAGTTCAAGTGTTCTAGCATGTCCTTCAGATCGCCATAATTCGCCTATCTTTGGTACTTTTCCATGAGGTGCGAATGTATCAAACCAAGGTTTAAAAGCCTCACCTTTTAGATATTTACTGTATATTTGAAATGCTTGTTCCCAATGATGACCTAAAGTTGGCGAAATAGGATAGCCATCTCGAGCATAGTCAATGGCTGGTTTTAATACGTCAATTAAAGGAAGTTTACCAAATTTTTTAGACAATTCAACCCAACCTTTTGGTGTACCAGGAATTGTTATAGGTATCATACCAAAACGTGGGATTTCTTTGTATCCTAAATTTTGAATTGCTTGAATGGATATATTTTTTGGTGCATATCCGCTCGCATTTAAACCATGAAGTTGACCGTTCATCCAAACAATTGCAAATGCATCACTCCCAATGCCATTAGAAGTCGGTTCAACAACCGTTAAACAAGCTGCAGTTGCAATCGCTGCATCAACAGCATTACCACCTATTTTTAAAATATCCAATCCTGCTTGAGCGGCAAGTGGTTGACTGGTTGCGATCATGCCGTTTTTTGCATAGACACAATTTCTTTGTGATGGATATGGATAATGTTTAGGGTCAAAAATCATCTTAAACGTCCTTTTCGTTACATTTTAAATTCATTATATAGTATATGTGTGTTAAATCAAAGAATTACATTGATAAGTAATGTTGTTGAAGATATCCTCATTATTTGATAAAGTTGACATAAGAGGTGTATAATGGATCAAAACTTAGAAACATTAAAAATAGAGGCTAAATCATTAAAGCGTTTTAAATTTGCAAAAATAGCACTTGTCTTTATTGCCTTTTTTATCATATGCTTTTTTGGCATCATCATTTTTGCAATTTCAGGACTTGAAGATATCTTGCTGATTTTATTTGCAACAGCTTTTGTGTCGTTCATCATTGCTTTTTTATCGCTGATGATTCATGTGTTCACTTACAGCAAAAAAGAAGCCGCATTCAAAAAACTATTATTTCAGTATTTATGGCGTCCTATCGTATTAAAAAATACGTTTTACTATAAAAACGACTACGAACTATTACTTGAAAAAGAAAATAAAAACACGTATGTAATCATGCATCCTATGATTCCTAATAGTGCAAGTGAACAATATGGTTATACAATTAAAAACATGACTACTCAACTCAAGTTACATTCACTTTATTACTACACGCGATCTTCCAATGGTAATGGTGGTTCATCAACGACAACGTACTTTAATGGATTTGCTGTAGAAACTAACATACCAGTTGAAGGGTTACTTTATGTACGATCTGATAGATGGTATTATAAATTAACAGCACAATTTGGTGAATTTAGAAATTACCGTGATGAAGGTGATGTATTAGTGAATGGGACTTATACGGATCAAATGAAAAAGATTAGAACCCATTTTTTATCTAAGGGGTTTAAAGATGTATCATTTATTAATCAAGATAACCTTTTAATGGTATTATTAAATAGTCATAATGCGATTCCTCGAATGCGAAAATATGATGATGCAACATATAAAGCACATGAGGCGTTTGTCATGAGGCTTGTTGATGTTTTAGAATATGTCAGTGATTTAACATAAAAAAAAGACTGCTTAATAATCTAAATAAGCAGTTCTTTTTATTATAATTGTTCAATCCGTTTTAAAAATTCTTCTAAAGGTTGATCGCCTAATAATTCAACTGAATCATTGATTACGATTTTAGGTACACCTGAAACATTATATTTTCTTGATAATTCTTGGAATGAGTTTGCTTCAATCATTGAACCTTTAATGTTTTCATTCAGCATAGATAATTGATGTGCTTTTGCAACAGCACCTGGACAGTGTGGGCAAGAAGTTGTCACAAACACTTTAATGTCAACTGGTTTTTTTATGTTTTTAATGCGTTCTACGGTTGCATCATCAAATCCATGGTCAGCACCTGACATCCCTAAGATACCAGCTAAAAATGAATTAATTTCATGACCAGCAGGAATTCCATTAAAAGTGACACCTTTAAATTCCCCTTCATGATTGAGCATCACAAAGCTTGGAGTCATGGTCACACCATAAAGTTGTGCTTCATCTGAAGATAAATCTCTTGTTTCAAGTGATAATTTATCACTTAATGCTGCAACCTCAGAAAGTAGTTGCTGTGTTTCTGTACAATAGACGCAGTTATTTGTATCCTTTTGTGTAAATAATACCATTGTGACGTCATTGACCATTTGCTCTAAATGGGTTTTAATTTGACCTGCGACTTCTTGGTTTAATAAATTTGCCATATAAAATCTCCTTTTTTATTGGTTTAAATATTGATTCATTGCGAGCGCTGCTTTGGCACCTTCAGCGACCGCGATTACAATTTGTTTTGAGGGTTGATTGGTGACATCACCTGCTGCGTATAAACCAGCTAGTGATGTTTCTTGTTGACCATTGACGATGACCTCTTTATTGTCATTGGTCTCAACGAGATGAGCAATGAGAGAAGAATTAGGAATTGTTCCGATTTCTATGAATAGACCTTCAGCATCTATTGTTCTTGCTTGACCACTTTGCTTATCCAATACTCTAAGACCAGTCATGTGGTTACCATCACCGAACACTTCAAGTATTTGTGTTTGCAAGTGCACGGTCAGTTTATCAATGTCTTGATGTTTATCTAATAATATTTGATCCGCACGCCACTGACTTCTATGGACGACAGTGAGTTTGGATACAAATGGGTCTAAATCTAGAACGGATTCAGCAGCACTATTTCCACCACCTGCAACAACAACATGTTTGTCTTTGAAAAATGGTGCGTCACACGTTGTACAATAAGATACGCCTTTATTTGCATATTCAAGTTCACCGGGTATTTGAAGTTGTCTTGGTTTACCACCAGTCGTAAGAAGCAGTGTTTTAGATTGATAAGTTTTACCAGTTGCAAGAGTGATTTCAAATAGTTGATTGTTTTTTTGAACGGATTTAACTTCAGTATCTTGTAGTACTGGAATTTCAAATTGATTAATATGATTTAAGAAAGCATCTGATAATGCTTTACCAGTTGTATGACTGATGCCTAAGTAATTATCAACTTCTGAAGTGTTGTGTAGTTGACCACCAACTTCTTTGGTGATCACACCAACAACTTTACCTTTACGCTTTAAATATAGTGCTGCATTCAGTCCAGCTGGACCCCCGCCAATAATTAATGCATCCCAGATATTGACAGTATTAAATTGGCCCGTTTCAGTTTTCTTATTGACATTAAAATTAAACATGTTATATTCCTTTGATAATGATTTTAATCGCTTCTTCAACTTGTGCATTGTCTAAATCTTTTGTTTCAATGAGTATTTGTTTTAAGTTTTCAGTTGTTAGTATTCCAATGGATTTATCAATACTCGACCGAACAGCTTTTAATTGCGTGACAATGTCCATGCATGCATGATCTTTATCCATCATATCGATAATCCCTTGCATCTGACCTTTTGCACGTTTGATTCTATTTTTTATTGTTTGATCACAAATCATATTCATCACCATTTGTATTATACCCCATGGGGTATTAAGATGCAACACTTTTACTTGTATTTTTTTGTTTATTTTTGTATAATACGCTAAGTAATAGGTGAACTATGTTAATATTTGTTGGTGCAAGTGCTAGTGGTAAAACTGAACTTGCCTACTATTTAAAGAAAAATTATCATTATCATAAATGTATTACAACAACAACGAGACCAAAAAGACATCATGAAACACAAGACGTTGATTATCATTTCGTAGAAGACCATACATTTAATACATTAAAAATAAAACAAGCCTTTGTTGAAACAAATGAATATCATGGGTATCAATATGGACTACAAAAAAGAGATATAATAGAGGATGGATTGATTATTTTGGATCCAAACGGTACCAATCATATTCTTGAGCAATATAATGACAAAGTTTTTGTATGCTATGTTGAATCATCATCACTGACTAGAGAAAATAGAATGAAAATGCGCGGTGATCATTATGATGCGATTCAAAAAAGAATAAAAGAAGATGATGATATTTTTCATTCAAATCGGTTAATAAAGATTAATTACAAACTAACAAATGAAAATAAAACTTTTGATGTTTTAGCCGAAGAAATTCATGAAGCCTATCAAAAGTGGAAAAAGGAGACTTCATCATGGTCATAAAACCATCGATTCGATCAAATGTTTTTTTAAATGCTCATCCTAAAGGATCCAGAGCATATGTGTCAACACTCATAAAAGAAGCAGAAATGCTTGAAAAATTTCAAGGTCCTAAAAATGTACTCATTATAGGTGGATCATCAGGGTATGGATTATCAAGCCGCATTGCATTAGCAATTGCGGCACAATCTAATACTTTAAATGTTTCTTTTGAAGGTGCACCTTCAACAAAAAGAACTGGAACAGCAGGATATTACAATAATGTATTCTTTCAACAATTGATGCAAGGACGTGATCAAACGCACATTGATGTTGTTGCAGATGCCTTTAGTAAAGAGACGCAAGAAAAAGTTATTGATTTGGTTAAAAAACACTATGGAAAACTTGATTTAGTCATCTATTCACTTGCTGCAGGTGCAAGACCTGATCCAACGACAGGTGCACTGATTCGATCAGCATTAAAGTCGATTGGTGAAGCACTTGATGGTGAAACCATTGATGTCGCTACAAAAGAAATGAAACCATTACATATGGATCCAGCAACTCAAGAAGATATTGATAATACCGTGTTTGTCATGGGTGGTAGCATTTGGAAAGAATGGATAGAAGCATTAGATGAAGCAGAAGTGCTTTCACCTTCATTTAAAACAATTTCTTATACATATGTAGGTAGTGGTTCAATGGATAAGATTTACAGAGCTGGAACCATTGGTAAAGCAAAAGATGATTTAGAAGATACAGCACTTCAAATGGACACATGGCTAAAAGAGAAGTATCAAGGAGAAGCACTTATTTCTTCAAGTAAAGCCGTTGTGACAAAAGCTTCAGTCTTTATTCCTGGGATTCCTTCATATATTTCATGTTTATTTGATGTGATGAAAGCGAAAGGATTACATGAATCAACACTCAAACATAAACATAGATTGTTTAAAGAGATGGTTTATGGTGGTCAAAGGATTTTAGATGATAAAAAACGTATTAGAATTGATCATTATGAAATGCAAGAAGATGTACAAAAGGAAACATTAGCTTTACTAGAGGCTTCCAAGGATCATATTCTTGAACTTGATGGTACAAAAGCATTTATCCATGAATTTTATCAAATTCACGGTTTTGAATTTGACCACATTGATTATGAAGAAGATATTGATATTTTAAATTTAGATTTAACACATACTCACATAGTCAATTAATAAATCGAAGTCACATCAAGTGGCTTTTGTTTTATCCATTTTTATAGAAACTTATATGTTATAATTATCTTAAATTAAATTAGGTGTTTATGAAAAAAATAATTTTTATATCCGTACTTGTTATGAGTGCTTTATTTGCAAATATTACCGCAACAGCAAATTCGTCGAATCAAACGATTCCAAACATTATAGAACCAACACTCGACATGAGTGAATCCTTGCAAGGATTTGATTCATTTACGAATGTGGTTATTTTTATACGCTTTGCTGATGAAATTACCTATGAAGCCCCTTATAATACAGCGTATTATGAAAATTTATTTAATGAAGTCGGCGATAATGTTGTTTCAGTGAGAGATTATTATTTAGAAGTATCATATGGACAACAAGATATTTATTCTGAATTAATTACAGATGAAAATAATCAAATTTTGTTTTATACAGATATTTATGATAGAAGTTATTATGAACCGTATTCATCAAGTAATCCTGATGGGTACGATGAAAGTGACTATAATGAACAAGCGATTAGAGAGCATGCACTATTAGGACGAGCTGTAAAATTTGTTGATGAGAATAATTTAATTGATGATACGATCAATTTAGATGTCAATAATGATGGTGATTTAGATGCGTTAACCTTTTTAGTAAGCGGTGAAGATAATGGATGGTCATCATTATTTTGGCCACATCAATGGTATATGTATACGGATTATAATGATGTAGATGCCCCCTCTATAGATGGTGCTAAAGCTTATACATACACATTTAATTTACTTGGTAATAGTCAATTTTACGATTATAAAACAAGTGTTGGGATTTTAGCACATGAAACGTTTCACCTCCTTGGTGCACCAGACTTATATCACTACGATACACACTTATATTTAGAAAATGCTGGTCCTTGGTCTTTGATGGATAATAACGTAGAGGTACCACCACATATGCTTGGTTATATGAAACTCGCATATGGTGGATGGATAAATTCAGTCACGACCATTACTGATTCAGGAACATACACTGTATCACCGATGATGGATAGTCCAGATAATTTACTCAGGATTGATACAGGATATTCTAATGAATATGTATATTTAGAATATCGTGTTCATCAAGGAATGTATGAATCAACTTTACCTCAGGAAGGTCTTTTAGTGTACCGAGTGGATAATGATTATTTCGGCAATGAATCTGGGTATAGCCAAACTGATACTGGTGAAGGTATTAACGAAGTCTTCATGTTTAGACCAGGTATTCAAGATACAACAGAACCAATTACATTCCCTTTGGATAGCAGTGATTACAGTATTGGTGGAGATCTATTTCAAGCAGCTTTAAGTGATACAAATCCGTATCAAGAGGCCGGTGTTGATTCAGACTTTATTATGTTTCATAGTGATGGGACAATGATGACCATCTCGATTACTAATGTTGTTGAGGCAAACGGACAAATTACCTTTCATGTCAATATTGAAGTCAATACGAATATTAGTGTTAAATTTCAAATAGATGGTTATGAGATGACTGAACAAGAATTGTTGTTTGATGATTTAAATCTTATTTATGAAGGAACATTAACTGGTGTGGATAACTATGACGTTTATGTTTCCTTGGATGGTGATGAAGCAACAACTTCAGACCCTTTATATGATGGTGCAATCCAGTTTAATTCAGCAAATGAGCTCATCCATATTGCAATATATGATGGTGACACATTATTAGATTCAAAAGTGTTTGATCCAATTTTTGTAAGTCATATTGAAACCGATCATAATCCTTATGGCGATGATGTATATTTGTCATGGTTTATTCCCGTTATGGATAATTATGGACTTATTGAACTTACATTTAATGGACTATTTGAAACAGAAGTGGATTATGATTATTTTTACATTTCATATAATGATCAGAGTGATGCCTTTGATGGGACGTCATTAAGAAATCAAGTGATTGATTTAACAAATCAAACAACTGGTGTATGGTTAGAATTTATTTCTGATGAATATTTATCAGATTACTATGGTGTTTATGCCGATATTCAGTTTGAATTTCAAAAAGATTTAACAGTTGAAGAAGCAGTGAATCTTAACGGTGATGCGCTTGTCAATATTGGATATGGAACGACCTTTATCGATCCAGGATTGACATTTGAAGATGGATACCAAGAAACATATGATATTCAAGTATCTGGAACTGTTGATGTCTTAACACCAGGTACTTATACAATTACCTATGATGTATTGCTAGATGGTGTTATTGTATATACACTTACTAGAGATGTCGTAGTAGGTTCAATGCTAGTAGTAAGTTTTGATATGATTGATGATTTTTCAGTAGAATTAGGGTCTGAAGCTATAGATTTATTGATGCTGATAAATAATCCAATTTATAATGGTGACACCTATGATATTGATGTCACTGGTGAGATTGATTATGATGTTCTAGGGTCTTATGACCTAACATTTACGATTACTGATGATTATATGCAAAGTGCAAGTCAATCCGTCACGGTATTAGTGGAAGATACAACCTTTCCTACTGTAACTTTAAATCCTAACGTTGATACCATTTACATTGGAAATTCATATATTGATCAAGGTGTTCAAGTGACTGATCTTACTGAAACAACTGTTGAAGTCACACATGATTTAAATGAAAACGAAATTGGCGTATACACATATATATACACTGTATCAGATAGTAGTGGTAATACTGTAGACATGATGCGTGTCGTTCATGTTGTCGAGCAACAATTTATGTCATTTAATATTCAACCTGTCCTTACAACGATTGAAGTAGGAACACTATTTATTGCACCATCATGTATCGTAAATGTAGGTGATACTCAGTTCACATGTCAAGTTAGTATGAATCAATCAGACATGAAGACACCGGGAAATTATGAGGTTGTATTTTCTTTCATCTATAATGACATTTTATATGAAACTATGATGTATGTATTTGTGATTGAAGCGAGTTTAAGTGATACACCTGTTGCATGGAAACCAAAAAAAGAGGGTGAGTGACTATGAAAAAATTATTAGTTTTATTTTTTATCGTCTTCACATTAAGTGCGTGTGGTGAATTTTCTAGTGAACCACAAATCTTTTTAAACCCAGGGTTTGACACTGTTGAACAAGGAACTGATTGGATAGATCAAGGTGCTTTTTTACAAATTGGCTTTACGAGAATACCGATGGAAACGTCAGATGTTGTTGATACGCAAACCATTGGATTTTATGATATTCACTACCAAGTCACCCATGAAGATGTGTCCTATGAAGTGATGAGACGAGTTGCAGTAGTAGAACCTACTCAATTTCAAGCATCTTTAAATCCAGGTATTGACACCATTCAAGTTGGCGATATTTGGCAAGATTCTGGTGTAAGCGTACCAGAAGGTGCTACTGTGAATAAAAATGGGGAAGTTTCTTTTATCACACCAGGAACTTATGAAATTACATACGACATCACGTATAACGACATGACAGTCACGCTCATTAGATACGTGACTGTATTAGGAAATTAAACGTGCTTAGGTACGTTTTTTTTTAAAGAAGGGAAAATATGACAAAACATATCATCATTGGCTTTACATATGCATCCATTTTTGGATTAACATTTATGTTTACAAAAATTGGCCTAAGTTATATTGAACCAGTAGGATTAATGGCTTTTCGCTTTTTGATGGCTACACTTGTTTTATCTTTACTTGCATTTTTTAAAGTCATTACCATTCATATCCCAAGGCATGTATTTAAAACTGTTCTTTTAATGGTTTTATTTCAACCAGTCATCGGGTTTGCATTTGAAATGTATGGTGTGAAGTTTTCACAATCTTCAGAAGCTGGTATGATCATCGCATTAATTCCAGTCTTTGTTGCGATATTATCATTTATGTTTTCGAGCGAGAAACCAACGATAAAACAAGTACTGTTTATACTTATTTCAGTTACAGGAGTGATATTCATTCAACTCATGAATGTTCGTGGTGTAGATGGATTTTCACCACTCGGAGCGATATTGATGTTAGTGTCAGCATTAGCTGCAGCTTCATTTAATGTAGTATCTAGACATGTCTCAAAATTAGTGACACCAGGAACACTGACGTTTATGATGATGTTTACTGGTTTCATCTTTTTTATGAGTTGGTACATCATTAGTTTAATCATCACTGGTGAAGGATTACATCCAATGATAGAAAGCTTGTCATCATTACCTTTGTTGGGATCTATTTTATACTTAGGAGTTATTGCTTCAGTCATCGGGTTTTTCTTAGTCAATTATAATTTAAAACACATCCCTGCACACATGTCATCGATATTTGCGAATGTTGCAACCATGACATCAATTATTGCTGGATTGATCTTTTTAAATGAAACCTTGTATTGGTATCATTTTGTTGGAAGTGTCTTCATTATGATAGGTGTTTACGGTGTTGTTGCTTCACGAAAGAAAAAAAGTATTGCACAAACAGTAGAAATACCTGTATGATATAATATATTTAGGTGATTTTATGAAAATATTAGTTAACATTTTTGGGTCTACAGGTGACTTATCTGCGAGAAAGTTATTACCTGCCCTCACAGAGCTTAAAAAGAAGAAATACGATATTCATATTTTAGCGATTGGACGAAGACCACTCACAACAGATGAATATTTAGCATTCATGCAAGAAAAAACGAAATATCCTTTAGATCTTGAAAGACTAAAAGGTATGTTGTCGTATGTGCATATGCAAATGACAGATCCTAAAGATTATTTGAAATTAAAAGAAGCCCAACAACCATATTTAACAGGACATACAAAGCGTTTGTATTATATGGCAGTTGGCCCTGAATATTTTGAGGTGATTTCTCAATCTCTTTTTGACCATCAACTCATTAAACATAATGATGTGTCTGATATTGTTGCATTTGAAAAGCCATTTGGTGAAGATTTAACATCAGCTGTCCGTATTAATGCATTATTATCAAAATATTTTGCAGAGAGACAAATGTTTAGAATTGATCATTATTTAGGTAAAGAAATGATTCAAAACATCATGATGTTAAGATTTGCGAATCGAGTTTTTGAGGATTCATGGCACAATAGAAGCATTAAATCAATGAAAATTTATGTTAAAGAAATAGATGGTATCTTATCCCGTGCTGGTTATTATGATAATACCGGTGCATTAAGAGACATGATGCAATCCCATGTATTACAAATTGTGTCTTTGCTCACCATGGATGTGCCAAAAACATATTTATCTGATGATGTTAAAGATGAAAAAGTGGATGCGATTAAACACTTAAAGATCAATCATAGTCATACAATTTTAGGTCAATACGATGGCTATTTAAATGAAGATAATATTCCTTCTGATTCTAAGACGGAAACGTTTGTTTTTATGGAAGGTATGGTTCAAACACCTAAATTTAAAGGCATTCCTATTTATATGATTACTGGTAAAAAACTAGGTGAAAAGTGTGCATATATTGATGTAGAATTCGAAGCAACGACTGAACAAAGGAAGTGGGATTTACCTTTAAGTGCAAATAACTTAAGAATTTCTATCGCTCCAGAAGATGGATTCCATTTAACTGTGAATGCTAAAGTTCCTGGGTTAAGAAATCAAGTCGAACCTGTAAATTTAGGGTATGAAGTCGATTCTAATATCATTGGTAACTTACCTGAAGCTTATGAAAAGTTATTTGCGGATATGTTTGATCATCATCGTACACTGTTTACCAGATGGGATGAAATTGAGGCTTCTTGGTCAATCATTGATGCGGTCATTAGTCATCCAAACACGTTTGTATCATATCAATCTTTTGAGGATTTAAAGCATATTATCCTTGAAAAAACTGGAGTGAATATTTAATGATTTATGACGTATCTATGGTAATTCATCAAGATGTGCAAGTCTATAAAAATAAAGAAGAGAAAAAACCAAAGTTCACATATAAAATTTCTCGTGACCCACACTTTGTTTCAGAAACAGAAGTGTCTTTGAATATGCATACGGGTACTCACATGGATTTTCCTAGACATATGATTGAAAATGGAGATGTGTCTACATATTTTGATCCGACGACTTTTTTTAATCGACCTGTGAAAGTCTTTGATATGACTCATATTACTGATGGTATTCAAGGAAAAGACATTGAACCATTGATGATTGAACGAGGTGACATGGTGTTTTTCAAGACTAAAAACTCTATGTCTGAAACATTTTTGTTTGACTTTACATATGTTGATGTATCCGGTGCAAAAGTACTTGTTGAAAAAGGTGTTTTGGCAGTTGGAATTGATGGATTAGGCATTGAAAGAAATGATCCTATGCACCACACCCATAAAACTTTAATGGAAGGTAATGTATGGATTATAGAAGGATTAAAGCTCAAACATATTGAACCTAAAGCTTATACATGCGTGGCCTTACCGATGCCAATTGAAGGATCTGACGCACTTCCTTTGAGAGTCCTAATTCATGATTAGAATAGCGAGACCAAGTGATGTTTCACGTATGTATGAGATTAGACTTGAAGCAGCGAAACGTATGAAATCAATGGGTATCGATCAATGGCAAGATGCACCTCCTACGATAGAACATTTTGAAAGAGATGTGCACTATCAGAGAGCTTATGTTTACGAAGAAAACGGTATGGTCCTTGCGACTGCAACGTTTCAATTAGAAAAAGAGTATGCTTATGAGGGTGTTATTGACTTATTAATTCCAGCTGTGACTTGTCACCGAATTGCTGTTTCAAATTTAGGGTTAAGAAAAGGTATTGGTAAAGCACTCATATCTTTTATGGTGCATTATGCGAAATCACTTAAAATAAGCCGTTTGTATGTTGATACACACCCGATGAATATTCCGATGAAACGCTTGCTTCAGACATTTGATTTTATATACTTAGGAGACATCCTACTTCACCATTTAAGGTCTAAAGAACGTATGCTATTTATGAAAACGTTAACTTTTTGACAATTTATTAAATTATGTTAAAATGTTAACGTTAATTTGAACATCAAAATTATTAGTGAAACGTGGTAATCAAAATGAAATTATCAGATATTCAAAAAATAATCAAAGACTTTGAAAAATCATCATTGACAGAGTTATCCTTAGAATTTGAAGATACAAAAATCAATTTATCAAAAAAACAAGAGACGAGTCAACCTCAGACTTCAGTCGTACCTGCACAACAAGCTGAAACGATTGCACAAACACAATCTAACACGTCTAAAGTGAGCAATAATGTTGTAAAATCTCCACTTGTTGGTACATTTTATGCCGCAAGCTCACCAAAATCAAAACCGTATGTCGAAGTTGGTACAAAAGTAAATAAAGGTGATGTCCTTTGTTTAGTTGAGGCAATGAAAATCATGAACGAAATTACAGCGCCTAAAGATGGTGTAATTCTTAAAATACATGCTCTGAATGGTCAAGTTGTGGGGATTGACGATCCACTCTTTGATTTGGAGTAACATCCCTTGAAAAAAGTACTAGTTGCCAATCGTGGTGAAATCGCTGTACGCATTATCAGAACATGTCAAGAATTAGGACTGGAAACAGTCGCTATTTATGCACGCTCTGATGAAGAAGCACTTCATGTTAAGTTAGCTGATTATAGTGTTTGTGTCGGTGGAAATTCATCAACTGAATCATATTTAAATAAAAATAACGTTTTATCAGCTGCCATTGCTAGTGGATGTGACTATGTACATCCTGGTTATGGCTTTTTGTCTGAAAATGCAGATTTTGCCTCACGTGTAGAAGATTGTGCGATCACATGGGTTGGTCCGAGTTCTAATACGATTGAAATGATGGGAGATAAAGCGAAAGCTAGAGCAGTTGCAAAAGCTGCAGGCGTCCCTATCATTGAAGGTAGTGATGGTGACATTTCAACACTTGAAGAAGCTTTAGAGTGGGGAAAAAAGATCGGTTATCCAATCATGATTAAAGCAGTATCTGGTGGTGGTGGCCGTGGCATGAGAATTTGTCATAACGAAGCTGATTTAACGCGTGCATTCGAACAAACACAACTTGAAGCATCGACATCATTCGGTGATGAACGTTTATATATTGAGCGATACATTGAGTCGCCTAGACATATTGAAATACAAGTGATTGCAGATACTCATGGTCATGTTGAGTCACTTTTTGAGCGTGATTGTTCACTTCAAAGAAGACATCAAAAAATGTTAGAAGAGGCACCTTCAGCAGTTTTATCAGATAATACACGAAGAAAATTAAATGCAGCAGCTAAAAAATTAACAAAATCGATTAAATATGTGAATGCAGGGACTCTTGAGTTTTTAGTCGATGCACATGAAAACTTTTATTTCATCGAAATGAATACACGTATCCAAGTTGAACATCCTGTGACAGAAATGATTACAGGGATTGATTTGATTAAAACACAAATGCTCGTTGCGATGGGAAAACCACTTCCATTTAAGTCACAGCAACTTAAAGT
>JBMTKL010000009.1:0-15268 GCA_049439405.1 Acholeplasmataceae bacterium
TTTACTCCAGAATGGGCGTTTGATGCTGACGGTATGTTTATTAAGAGAGATTTGGAGTTATTTTTAGCAGCATTTAATGAATTAGAACTCACTGCTTTTGGTGATTTTGCGAACTTAGCAGATATTCCAACACTCCATGCACTCTTTAGAGATACAGAACTCATTGATTACTTAATGGATACTACATTACTATCAGTGTATGTTGCAGCAGCAATGAGTGATACTGAAACGTTAGATGGTTATGCCAATATGGCAAATGATTTTGCGATGGAAGCTGGATATGATTTAAGTATTGATAGAAGAATCTTAGACTTTACAGATGCAAAATATGACATTTTAACATATAACGTAGCGTATGACCTTTATTTCTTAAACGTTGAAGACTTAAAAGATTTATTAGTTGCAGTGACAAGCGTTGATTATCTCAATCTTGAAGTTTCTGGTTCAAGAGCTGTTGCTGTTCACAATATTGTAGAACTTTTAACAACACCTGTAGGTGATGAACTTAGTCCAATTGAACAAATGGCATCTTCTGATATGGTTGTAGCGTTACTTGATAAAGTTCTTAACGCACAATCACAACCATATGACCTCATCCAATTTGGATTAGAAGTTGCTGATGAGTTATTCTTAAATTCAATTGAATTATTAGATGGTATTACATTAAGTTCTGCTTTATTCGGGTTACGTCCTGAAGCGTTAGATGCAAACGGTGTATTAGATGGTGATCAACTTGTTCAATTCGTTAGAGCCATCGACATCTTTGTAACATCTAGTGGATTTGATGCTGAACGTTTAGGATTTATCGTGTCTTCTGGACAAATTGATGAATTCTATAATTCAGCAATTATTACAAGTTATTTATCTAATGCTTTAAGTTCTCCTGACTTACAAGCACACGTTGTTGGTTTCTTGAATGATGCACAAAGTTTAGCTGTTTTACCAGATACATTATTATCATTATCACCAACAATTTATGATGGTTACTTCATTAAAGTGTCAGAAATTGAAAATTTAGTCAATGCTGCATACTACATGGGATTACTTGATCCTGAAGTAGTAGCTGCATACTACACCGGATTACTTGATCCTGAAGTATTATTGAGTCTTGGTATCGCGACATTCACCGATCTAATCGGAAGTAACATCGACGCAACGACTGGTGACGATGACTTAGATAGAGTATTAGACTCAGGTATTATTTATAGCTTATTTAATAACGTCATTTTATTCCCAGAGTTAGGTGATATCATCGTTGACTTTGCAATTACGAAGGCAGGCTTAGATATGTCATTTATTGATTTCACGATGCCAGCTGAAGTGATTGGTGATCCAACAGACTTAACGATTGAAGTTATTGAACAAAACCGTGTCTTAAAATCTGCATGGAGAGACCTCATTGTAGCGATCAATGCACTTAACTTAGATGAACAATTAGAGTCTGGTATATTAGGACTTAACTCAATTACTGATATGATCGATTTAGGACTTAACTTAATTACTGATATGATCGATTTCGATAATCAATCGTCAGATAACTTATCACTATTCTTAGCTTCAGATATCTTGTATACGTTCATTGCACGTGTGATTGACGATGCATACTTAGGTGACCAACTTGGTTCAAAATTACCTGAAGAACTTGCAGGATTACTTGGAAACGTATCATTTGTTTCACCACTTGATGCAAGAGGAAATGCTGGAATCGAAGACGGTTTATTCAGTCGTGCTGAACTCAGAAAACTTTTTGAATCAGTTTCGTATGTAAGCATTGATTCAGCAGAGATTGATCCAAACTTCTTGTCATACATCTTTAACTTAGTCGACTCAAATGTTGATCCAATTACATTAGAAGATGACTTTGACCGATTCTTTGAATCACTTTACATTCAAGATAAATTCTCAGCAATCTTACTTTCTGATGATATTATTGCATTAATTGCTGGTGAGTTATTTGATGCCGCAGACTTTATCCCTGGTTTACCAGCGTCTGCTACATTCACATTAGGTGATACATTAAGATTAAGTGCAGGCGAGTTTAGAAACTTGTTTGTTGCACTCGCGACATTAGGTATTACTGATCTCAACAACGTATCATTAGATATTTCAAGTTTAGGTGACTTAGAGTCAGCACAGTTAGATGATGTATTAGCGTCTGACTTTGTGTACACAATTATTGACTTAGTATTAAAAGCTCAAGATACAATCGCTATTCCAGCTTCGGCACTTGAAGATGCTGGTGATTACATCGGTATGGTTAAGAAATCTGAAATTTCAACCATCTTAGGTGCAGTCAATACTGATTTCGATCCAAATACTGCAACCATTGCTGATTTAGAAGGATTATATAACCAAGATTCTGCAATTATTGATGGTATTATTACGACAGCAGTAGAAGACTTATTAGGCATATTACCAGCTGAAGCATATAGCGGTGATAACTTATTAAGAACTGAAATCAGAGCCATTCTAGATACATTACTCATCTTAGCAGATCAAGATAACACAACCTTATTATCATCATTTGACTTTGCAAACTTAGCAGTGACGATTGCTGATTTAGATGATTTGAGATTACTTGGTTCAGAAATTGTATCCATGTTACTCACTGATGTGATTTCAGGCGTGTTGACAGTTGCAGATGACGCATATATAGATGGTGATAACACGAAAGTATTAACACCTGCTGAACTTGAAAGATTTGTTGCAATGTTACTGATCTTAACTGGTGGTGATGATACTGTTGATTTATCAACATTAGACTTCGCGAACTTAGCAGTGACTGCGGGTATGGTTGATGATCTTGCGAACTTAAATAGTGTCATCGTAAGAGACATCTTATCAGATGTCGTGACAGGTGCACTGACAGTTCCTGCTGATGCATATGATGTACCATCAACAACAAGATTACTCGCTGCAGAAACTCAAGCATTCGCAGATATGATCTTAATATTAGTAGATAACGACAGAACCACAGACATTTCAACATTAGACTTCACGAACTTAACAGTAACTGCGGGTATGCTTGATGATCTTGCAGGTTTGACGAGTGTCATCGTAAGAGATATCTTATCAGATGTTGTAACTGATGCACTTACTGTCCCTGCAGCATCATTTGATGCACCATCGACTACTAGATTATTAAGCACTGAAATTCAAGCATTTGCAGATATGATCTTAGTCTTAGTTAATAATGTGAGAACAACAGATATCGCGACTTTAGACTTTTCGAACTTAACCATTACTACGACGCAATTAACTGGACTTAATGCAATTAATTCAACACTTGTTGATGGTATCGTATCTGAAGCGATTGTTGGTTCCCTTGAGATTCCTACAGGCGCATTCATTAATGGTTCTACAACACTTGTACAAAAAACTGAAATTACATCATTAATTTCTGTATTAGAGTTACTTGGTAAAAATGACTTAAGTCAAGCGGGTACACTGGATGCATCTACGATTTCTCCTGCAAATCTAGGTACCATGTTAGACGAAGCATCGTTAATTGTATACCGATTAGTCGCTGGTGGAATTATCGCAACTGGTAATGTTGTCACTGGACAATTTGCAGTTGCAGGTGATGTAAACTACGATGCGAATGCAGTTGATAAAGATATGAAAATTTCTGAAATGGTTCACATTGCTGATAGCTTAGTCACTTTAGGTGTAACGAGTTTAAGTAATATTGGAGATATCACTTCTGATGTAGTGAGTGCATTAACAACTGCAGAGTTAGAAGCAGTTGTTGACTTAAATGGTTCAAACACTTACATGTATTACTTACTCAATGATATTGTTGCAACTCCAAACGCATTAGCTGCTTACAATCTTGCAAATCCTGGTACTACTATCACAGCTGATGGAAATGGATTCGTGACTAAAGCAGAAATTATTACACTTATAGAATTTACACAAATAGCTTAATATTAAAAACGCATCCCAAGGATGCGTTTTTTCTATAAAAAAAGGAAGCAATCTGCTTCCTTTTTTATTCATTTATTTTTTTGGAATTTTTATTTTTTTAAGTTGTGCAAATCTTGGAAGTCCATCTTCTAATTTTGCTTTATCATCTCCTTGAATTAGTGGAGATGCATAATTAATAAAATCTTCAGTAAGTCCTGTATTGTCTTCTTTAATCCAAGCAAGTGGTACTTTTTGTTCTTCATTTGCTGCTTGTTTTAGAGGAATTTTTACATACTTAATTTTGTATGGATTAGATGACACGCGTTTAAATCCAATCATTTTATCGGTTGACCCAGAGACTGCCGCTTTCACAGCTTTTCTACCAGCAGTGAACGCTTCTTTCACATCAACTTTAGATGCGAGATGTGCAGCACTTCTTTGCATGAGAGAAAATTCAATTGCTCTAATTTTAACGTCAAAACGGTTTGCAAGTTCGTCAGATAATGCTTGTGCAGTACCACCTAATTGTGCATGTCCAAATGCATCTTTTTTAAGCTCTTGATATAACTCAGGGATGTATTTCCCTTCAGCTGTTTTAACACCTTCAGAGACAGCAACAATGACTTTCCCTTTAGACTTAAGCAATGCATCAACATCTTTAAAGAATTTTTCTGGGTCAAATACTTTTTCTGGTAAGTAAATCAAATCAGGTCCTTGTCCTTTTGCTTGTGCAAGCGCAGCGGCAGCAGTTAACCAACCAGCATTTCGTCCCATGACTTCAACAACAGTAATCATTGGTTGATCATACACTGTTGCATCATGATAAAGTTCCATGAATGTGGTTGCAACATACTTTGCAGCGCTACCATATCCTGGGGAATGATCTGTAATATTTAAGTCATTATCAATGGTTTTAGGGACACCCATGACATTACAATCAAATCCTTCTTTTTTGAAAAATTTAGATATTTTATTACACGTATCCATGGAGTCGTTTCCACCGTTGTAGAAGAAGAAACGAATGTTATATTTTTTAAATACTTCTAGTAATCTTCTATAATCACTATCATCAACTTTTGGGTCTTTAAGTTTGTAACGGACACTACCAATGGCTGATGCCGGTGTATTTTTAAGTCTTAATAATTCTTCTTTGTCTTCTTTTGTGATGTCATAAAAGTCTTCGTTTAAAATACCTTTAATCCCATGTACAGCACCAAACACACCTTTGATTGCTTCTTGCTCGAGCGCTTCTAAGAATACGCCAGCAGCTGATGCATTAATAACAGATGTAGGTCCACCTGATTGTCCAAGTAATGCGTTTCCTTTTAAATGTTTCATAGTTTTCTCCAATACTTTTTAATTTTCCTTATTCATTGTAACATATTTTAATATATAGGTTTAACCCATTACACAAAATATTCGTAAATATCATACATTTTATCATGTAAAAATTCAAATTATGGTATAATATTTAAGGTATTTTCTTTGAAAGGAGATCTCATGAAACTTGCTGTATTAACGAGTGGTGGTGATGCACCAGGCATGAATGCTGCAGTAAGATCAGTTGTAAGAGTTGCTGAATCTTATGGGTATGAAGTCTATGGTGTAAAAGATGGCTATAAAGGCTTAATTGAAGACGATATGATGTTACTTGATCACCAAAGTGTCTCCGGTATGTTATCTAAAGGTGGAACTTTTTTAGGAACAGCTAGAGTGCCTGAATTTAAAGAAGAAGCATTTCAAAGAAAAGCGATCGAAAATATGCGTAATCGCGGAATTGAAGCACTTGTCGCAATCGGTGGTGATGGCACATATAGGGGTGCAATGGCACTTGCTCAATTGGGATTTAAGACCATTGGGTTACCTGGTACCATAGATAACGACATTGCAGGTACTGATTTCACGATAGGCTTTTCGACCGCTGTAGAAACAATCGTTGATGCTATTGATAAGTTACGTGATACATCACAATCACATCAACGATGTTCGATTGTTGAAACGATGGGACGTCATTGTGGTGATTTAGCATTATTTGCAGGGATTTGTGGTGGTGCTGAATTTATTGTGACCCCTGAAAATCCAGTGGATAAAAACGAAATGATTGAAGCACTTAAAAAGCATAAAGCAGCTGGACGAAGACACTCAATTATCGTGGTCACTGAAAAAATCTTTGATGTCCACGCACTTGCTGAAGAAATTACAGAGCAATCTGGGTTTGCTTCACGTGCCACAGTGCTTGGATACATTCAACGTGGTGGACATCCAGATAGTGAAGACCGTATATTAGGTTCAAGAATGGGTGCTTATGCTGTAGAACTCATTAGAGACGATATTCATGGCGTATGTGTCGGTGTTAGAGATTCTAGAGTCATTCATTTACCATTTGCCAATGTTGTGGGTCAACCTAGACCTAAAAATCCGTTATATAAGTTATATAAAAAAATATCATAAAAAGGAAGGAATAAAAAAGATATGTCAAAATATGTCTATTTATTTAAAGAAGGCGATCAAACCATGCGAAACCTCTTGGGTGGTAAAGGTGCGAACTTATCACAAATGAGTCGTCTTGGTCTTTCTGTCCCACAAGGGTTTACTGTGACGACAGAGGCGTGTAATGTATACTATGAAAATGGTAAAGCATTAACAGAAGAAATGATTGCTCAAATTCATCAAGCAATGGCTGATACTGAAGCGGTCATGGGTAAAAAGTTTGGAGATCCAGAAGAACCATTTTTAGTCTCTGTTCGTTCAGGTGCGAGAGCATCCATGCCAGGGATGATGGATACCATTCTAAACTTAGGTTTAAACAATGTTTCAGCAGAAGGATTAGCTAAAAAAACAAACAATCCTCGTTTTGCTTATGACTCATATAGACGCTTTATTCAAATGTTTAGTGATGTCGTCATGGAAATTCCTAAGTCAAATTACGAAAAACTTCTTGATAACATGAAAGAAGAAAAAGGTGTTGAAAACGACACGGACTTAGATGCAGAAGATATGAAAACATTAGTGGGTCAGTTTTTAGCAAAATACGAAGAGTTAAAAGGTGAACCATTCCCACAAGATCCAAAAGAACAACTTATTTCAGCGGTTGAAGCTGTGTTCCGTTCATGGGATAACCCTCGTGCGAATACATACCGTCGTTTGAACCAAATTCCTTATGAATGGGGAACTGCCGTCAACGTTCAAGGTATGGTTTTCGGTAATATGGGTGATGATTCAGGAACAGGTGTTGCGTTTTCTAGAAACCCATCAACAGGTGAAAAAGAATTATATGGTGAATACTTATTTAATGCACAAGGTGAAGACGTTGTTGCTGGTATTCGTACACCAAAACCTATTGCTGAGTTAGAAACTGATAATCCAGAAGTTTATGCTGAATTCGTTAAAGCTGTAGAAATCTTAGAAAATCACTACAAAGATATGCAAGATATGGAGTTTACCATTGAACAAGGTAAACTATATTTCTTACAAACACGTAATGGTAAACGTACAGCACAGGCAGCACTTCAAATCGCGATTGATCTCGTTGAAGAAGGCGTATTAACAAAAGAAGAAGCACTTCTTAAAGTTGAACCGAAACAATTAGATACATTATTACACCCACAATTTGACGCTGAAGCATTAGCAGCAGCGGCTGTATTAACAAAAGGTTTAAATGCATCTCCAGGTGCTGCAACTGGACGTGTCGTCTTTGATGCGGACCGTGCACGTGCACTTGTTGAAGAAACAAAAGAACCAGTGATTTTAGTGCGTTTAGAAACATCTCCTGAAGATATTGAAGGGATGATTGTTGCGAATGGTATTTTAACGGCACGTGGTGGGATGACATCACATGCTGCCGTGGTTGCACGTGGTATGGGTAAATGTTGTGTATCAGGTGCTGGTGCACTCCGTATCGATGAAGAAAAAGGTGTCTTCACTGTAGACGGTACATCATTTAAAGAGGGCGATTGGATTTCAATCGATGGTTCTACAGGAAATGTATACGGCGAACAACTCAAAACAGTTGAAGCGTCTGTTTCAGGAAACTTCGCAACCCTTATGGCTTGGGCAGATGATATTCGTAAATTAGATGTTCGTGCAAATGCAGATAACCCACATGATGCTGAAGTAGCATACAACTTTGGTGCACAAGGTATTGGGTTATGCCGTACAGAACATATGTTCTTTGAAGAATCAAGAATCGCTGCAATGCGTGAAATGATCGTTGCACCTACAGTTGAAGCACGTGAAAAAGCACTGAATAAATTACTTCCAATGCAACGAGAAGACTTCATTGGATTATACAAAGCAATGAAAGGGTTCGCAGTAACCATTCGTTACTTAGATCCACCTCTACATGAGTTCTTACCAACTCAAGAAGATGACATTAGAGCACTTGCTAAAGAGTTATCAATGAGTTTTGAAGCATTATCAGAACTGATTGAATCACTACACGAAACCAACCCGATGCTTGGTCACCGTGGTGTGCGTTTATCAGTGACATATCCAGAAATTGCACGTATGCAAACGCGTGCAGTTATTGAAGCTGCAATTGCTGTCAACAAAGAAGGACTCAACGTCGTTCCTGAAATCATGATTCCACTTGTCGGTGAAGTCAGAGAGCTTAAACTCATTAAGAAAGTTGTTACAGATACTGCCGATACAATTATTAAAGAAGCTGGTGTTGAGCTTAAATATTTAGTAGGTACCATGATCGAAATTCCTCGTGCTGCATTACTTGCTGATGATATTGCGAAAGAAGCAGAATTCTTTAGCTTTGGTACGAACGATTTAACGCAAATGACCTTTGGTTTCTCTCGTGATGACGCTGCTAAATTCTTAGGAGATTATTACGAACAAAAAGTATTTGAAGAAGATCCATTCCAGCACGTTGATCAACTCGGTGTTGGTAAACTCATGAAAATGGCATCGACTTTAGGACGTGAAACAAGACCTGATTTAAAACTTGGTATTTGTGGAGAACACGGTGGAGACCCTTCATCTGTTGAATTCTGTCACAATATTGGATTATCTTATGTGTCATGTTCACCATTTAGAGTGCCGATTGCAAGACTTGCAGCTGCACACGCACAAATTAAAAATCCTAAATAAAAACTAGCCGGTCAATGACCGGCTTTTTTATTGCGTGGTATAATAAAAATAGGTGATGATATGACATTTGATTTACAAGCGCCATTTACACCCAAAGGTGACCAAGTTACCGCAATTGACGCTTTAATTAAAAATTTTGAAGATAAAAAAAATCATCAAATTTTATTAGGAGCAACGGGTACAGGAAAAACATTTACCATCGCAAACATGATTCAGCGTTTAGGAAAAAAGACGCTTGTTTTAGCACCTAATAAAACGCTAGCTGGACAATTATATGCAGAATTAAAAGCATTTTTCCCAAATAATCGTGTCGAATATTTTATTTCTTATTACGATTATTATCAACCAGAGGCCTATGTTGTCGGTAAAGATTTATATATTGAAAAAGATGCGTCTATTAATGATGAAATTGATGAATTAAGACATGCTGCAACGTCATCATTATTAGAACGAGATGATGTCATCGTGGTTGCGAGCGTGTCTTGTATATACGGGATTGGAGATCCTGAAGATTATAAAAATGCAATGTTAGTGCTTCGTAAAGGAGAATCTTTTGGTCTTAAAAATTTACTGAATAAACTTGTGCAAATGACCTATGAACGAAATGACATTGACTTTCACCGGGGAACATTTAGAGTCCGTGGAGATAGTGTTGAAATCATTCCAGCTTATGAACATGCCAATGGTATTAGAGTATCATTTTTTGGTGATGAGATCGATTCAATTAAAAGGTTTGATGTCTTGACAGGTCAAGCGATTGACCAACTTCAAGTCGCAACGGTATATCCTGCAACCCACTTTGTCACCGATGTAGATAGATTAGAAGAATCGATGAGACGTATTCATAATGAACTTCAAGATCAAGTCATGTATTTTAAAGAAAAAAACATGATTTTAGAAGCACAACGCATTGATCAAAGAACAAAATATGATTTAGAAATGTTGAGAGAAATCGGCTTTTGCAGTGGTGTTGAAAACTATTCTAGACATTTAGCATTACGTGAAGAAGGAGAAACACCATCAACGCTCATTGACTTTTTTGGTGATGACTTTTTAATGATCATCGATGAATCTCACGTAACCATTCCTCAAGTGAGAGGTATGTATGCAGGTGACCGTTCAAGAAAAACAACACTTGTAGAACATGGGTTTAGATTACCTTCTGCTCTCGATAATCGTCCATTACAATTTGATGAATTCGAAAAGAAAATAGACAAAGTCATTTACTTATCAGCCACACCTGGTGCGTATGAACTTGATAAGAAATATCCACTCATTGAACAAATCATTCGTCCAACGTATTTACTTGATCCAGTCATTGAAGTCAAACCATCACTAGGACAAATGGATGATTTATATTTTGAAATCCAGGAACGAATTAAACGAAATGAACGTGTATTAGTCACCACCTTAACCATTAGAATGAGTGAGGACTTAACGGCATATTTCAAAAAGATGGGTGTAAAAGTAGCCTACTTGCATAATGAAATTAAATCATTAGAACGAATTCAAATATTAACCGATTTAAGAAAAGGAACCTATGATGTACTCATTGGTATTAACTTACTTAGAGAAGGGCTTGATTTACCTGAAGTTTCATTAGTTGCGATACTTGATGCCGATAAACAAGGATTTTTAAGATCAGAACGTTCTCTTGTTCAAACTGTTGGTCGTGCAGCAAGAAATAAAAATGGTCACGTGATTATGTATGCGGATAAAATCAGTGATGCGATGGTTTATGCAATTGAAGAAACAAAACGAAGAAGAGAAAAACAACAAGCATATAATGAGCTCAATCAAGTTAAACCCGTGACAATCAAAAAAGAGATACGAGAAGACATTAAGATTAAAGCTATGCTGGAAGACGAAGACGGCAAGAAAAAAGCGAAGATGAATAAAAAACAACGTGAAAAAGTGATCAGAGAATTAGAGTTCGCCATGAAAGATGCAGCGAAAAACTTAGACTTTGAAAGAGCTGCCCAACTGAGGGATACACTCTTTGAACTAAAGAGTGAATCATGAGAGGAATAGAAGACTTAAAAAGACTCATTCAGATGGATTACGAGCGAAAAGTAAAAAGATTTATGACCATGCCTGAATGTCAAGTCGTCATTGTTGGAGATTCAATGGTAGATTATTTTAAACCTAAAGCAAACGTGTGTTTACAAGGTATCGCAGGAGATACCAGCATCGGTGTTAAAGCAAGGATTGAAAGTATAAAACATGTTAAACCCAAACGAGTGATCATCCATGTGGGAACAAATGATTTAGTATTAACCGAATTATCAATCAATGAAACGATTGATCACTTAAAAGACATCCAACAAAATTTATCCCCAATCGAGACATTTTTTTGTACACCTATTCCAGTTGATGAGCATGCAATGGATGCAAATAATCATTTAAGAACGAATGAAAAACTGAGTCTTATGAGAGAAATCATGATCGCCTCAATAAGCGCAGAGTTTATCATTGACTTATATCCATTATTTTATGAAAATAGAGGATTACCGGAGACACTTCATGTTGGTGATGGACTACATTTGAATGATAAAGGATATGAGATATATGAGCATGCAATGTATCCTTTCATTAAGGAGTATATAGATGAATGAATTTAATCAAGCATATCAATATTTTTTCATCAATCAAAATATAAATTATGAAGATGCAATAGCATCAGGAAAAAAAGCGTTAGAGGGAAAAGATCCTAGACGGTTTTATGTTTATGCAATTTTGCTTCAGTATTTTCATGATGATGACTCTAAAGATGCACCATATCTTGAACCCATCACACAAGGGGAAGCCGATGGATGTCCTTTAAGTGGAATATTATTAGCAATATTACTGCAACAAGGAAGAACGATTGATAAGCATCCTGCGAAAGCATATACCTATCATCAAAAATATAAAAAAGCTTTGGAGGATTTAGCATATCAAGGTGAACCAATGGCACAATCGATGCTAGGATTTTTATATCAATCAGGCTTATTTGTAAAAAAAGATATAGAAACTGCAATGCGATATTATCATCAAGCGCAAAAACAAGGACTTCGCATTGCGTATCATCAGCTCGGTCTTTTATATCAACAAAAAGGTGCTTACCAAAATGAACGAAAAGGACAAGAATTGTTTGAAGTGGTATTAAAAGATCAATTTGTTTCATCGTTATTCATTAAAGGGTTACAACAATTAAAAGAAAAAAATGAAGAAAAAGCAACACATTATTTAAAACAAGCCGTTGAATTAAATTACCATCATGCAATGTTCTCTTTAGGCTCTTATTACATGACTAAAAAACAACCTGAAAAAGCTTTTGACCTTTTCATGAAAGCATCAGAACTCGGTCATTTAAAAGCGACATATATGGTCGCTTTAGCCTATGCATCTGGTCGTGGTGTATCAAAAGATGAGACACTATCCGAAGGATATTTAAAACTTGCTGCTGATAAAGGAGATATGCTGTCTGCATATCAACTTGCTGCAAATTATATGAAAAAACAACCTAGACCATATGTTGACATTTATGATTATTTAATGGTAGCTGCGAAGAAAAAACACCCACTTGCCATACATAATTTAGGTGCAATGTTTTTGCAGGGTGACGGTGTCATGCAAGATGTTAAAACAGCATTGAGTTTTTTTGAACAGGGATCTAGTTTGGGATTACCAATATCACTATTCCATGCTGCAAAAATATATTTAGAAGGCGTTCATGTGCCTAAAAATGAACAAAAAGCAACATCATACTTAGAAGCTGCAGCGAAGAAAAAATATAAGCCAGCCATACAATTATTAGAAACACTTAAACGTAAAACGACATCAAATTCAAATTATGTTGCCTAGTTTTTACAAAATCTTTAACTTTTTTGTTCATACAAAAAGGTATAATGACATTAAGGAGTAACCATGAGAGCAATTATTGATATGGGTTCGAATACCATGAGACTGTCTATTTACCATTTTAAAGAAGGCATTCCTGAATTAGTTTTAAGTAAGAAAAAAATGGTTGGACTCGCTAGTTATATAAACAAAGCTGGATTAATGACAGATGAAGGCATTCAAGCTGCACTAAAGGCTTTGAATGAATTCAAATTCGTGTTGAATAATTTAAATATTCGAAAAAAATATGTGATTGCAACAGCCGCAATAAGAAATGCATTGAATCAACAACAAATCCTGGACACATTAAGAAAAAAAACGCGGTTAAATATTGAGCTCATCAGTGGAGAAGATGAAGCCCTTTATGATTTAAAGGGTGTTTTACTCATGGAAAAATTTGATGAAGGTATTATTTTAGATATTGGTGGCGGATCCACAGAGCTCGTCATTTATGAAGATGCTGAAGTAAAAAATGCATTATCACTACCGATAGGTTCACTGAATAGTTATATGAAATATGTAGATCACCTCATACCAACAAAAAAAGAAAAGAAAAAAATCGAAGCTAAAGTATTGAAATTATTGGAACCGTATGACATTCAAATTCCAGAAGGTTATACGATGTATGGTGTAGGTGGAACATTAAGAGGTGCACTTAAATTAGCAAAATATCACTATGGAGACAGTGTTTCTAATCATGAGATATCTTTTCCAATGCTTAAAGAGCTCATTCGTTCAAATCAACCTAACAAAAAAGATTTAGTGCCTATATTACAGTCAGCACCAGAACGTATCCATACCATTACAACAGGTATGATTATTGCAAAAACAATTATGAAAAAATATCAGTCAAAACTCATTATCGTCAATTATTATGGTTTAAGAGAAGGCTATATTTATTCAAAGTTTACTGAAGAAAAATTAAGAAGACAACAAAATGCCAAAAAGTAATATAAAATATCCATTTACGCAAAATAGAGACATCTCTTGGATTAAATTTAATCAAAGAGTGTTAGAATTATCTAAGGATTCAAAAGTCCCTTTATTAGAACGTTTAAAGTTTTTAAACATCACCACCACGAATCTTGATGAATTTTTTATGATTCGCTTAGGGTCTTTACTCGACATCGCAAGCTTTAAACCAGATGCAGAAGATTCAAGAACTGGATTGCGAATTACAGAACAAATCAAGATTATTTATCAAACAGTCAATAACGTATATCGTACCCATGAAAAATCATATAAAGGTATTAAAAAAGCACTTCGAAAAGAAGGCGTTGAGATATTAGATTTAAATGAGTTAACTCCTGAAGAGCATAAAGTGGTTAAAACCTTTTTTCATTCGATGTTAGAACCTGTTATGTCACCTCAAATTGTGGATCATCATCATCCATTTCCGCATCTTGAATCAAAAAAAGAACACATTGGATTATTGCTTCAATCAGAAGAACGTGAAGTTTTTGGTTTACTCCCTATTCCTCAAGTTGCACCATTACTTGTTTTATCTGCAAAACACAAAAGAGTTGTCTTTGTTAGAGATATCATCTTTCATTATGTACATCAAGTATTTTCTATGTTTGACATTAAAGAAAAAGTGATATTTAATGTCACTAGAAATGCAGATATTCAACTTGATGAATCATATGAGGATACACAAGACTTACGTATTAAAATGAAAGAGTTACTTAAAAAAAGAAAACGTCTTTCAGCGGTAAGGTTGGAAGTTAATCAGAAATTATCTGAAGATTTTGAACAATTTTTTAAAGAAAAGTTTAATATTAAAGCATATCAAATCTTTCATACATTTTTACCGTTTAGTTATGATTTTATAAGCCAAATTAGAGACTTGTTTGATTCTGAAGACATTAAAAGATTATCGGATGATGCCTTTAAACCGTATGAACGATTCAAGCACGTGAATATGATACAAGAAGTTCAAAAAAGAGACATATTACTTACTTATCCTTACGATGCTTTTGATCCCTTTTTAAAACTTGTTGAAGAGGCAGCTTCAGATAAAAATGTGCTATCTATAAAAATCACCATATATAGACTCGCAAGACGTGCTAAACTCATTGATCATTTAGTGAAGGCTGCAGAAAATGGCAAGGATGTCACAGTTGTCATTGAATTAAAAGCTAGATTTGATGAACAAAACAATATAGACTTCTCTGAAATACTTGAAGTTGCGGGTTGCAAGATTATGTATGGTATTGATAAATTAAAAATTCATTCTAAACTATGTGTGATTACAAGACAAGATAAAGGTCATATTAAACATATTACTCAAGTTGGTACGGGAAATTTTAACGAAGCAACGGTGAAACTCTATACTGATTTTGGCCTTATCACTTCACATCAAGGGATTGCAGAAGATGCATTA
>JBMTKL010000010.1:0-13027 GCA_049439405.1 Acholeplasmataceae bacterium
CCATAAATTCTATACGCGAGCTCTGGATGATCAATGTATGGATTTCTGTGGTCTGTGTATTCAAATAAAACTTCATTTCTATTCATTTCAAAAGCATCAACTGGATCGTCTCGATGCCACTGTAAGATGGTATTGACATTTCCAATAATAGAAAGATTTTTTTCCCACATAAGTGCAACGTACATGACAATTCTTGCTACATCGCCTTGGTCTTCTTCTCCCGGGAACCATCCACCAGAAACTCTACCATAGACACCTGTACCCGATACAAATTGATCGTTCCCTCTGGTACTATTAATGACTGGATCTGCAGGTTTTAAGTTGTGCGGATCATCTTCAGCAGTACTATTTTCAAGTAATGATCTTGGCCACACATGTTCACGATTCCATGTTGCTCCACCATCCCAAGTACTAAGCACACTCGCTCTATTATATACCAATATAATATTATTTGAATTACTCGGATCTTCATCGCTAATTTGAAGAATGTCTCTCGCAGCGCCATAATCTACATATGTATAGGATTGAATCAGTGTTTCTAGTACTGAATATAAGCTTGTATCACTAACACCATCTAGCGAGGCATAATATCCTGAATACGTAATTTCTGGTTCATCGTATAATGCGTATAAGTTAATATCTTCAGTCACTAATGTCTGAAAATCAAATGCACTCCCTTGATCTACTAATGACCAACCAATGACTTCACTATTTAAAAATGGTTCAATAATAACATCACCATATGCATATGTTTGAACTTGATATACAGTACCTTGATTATAAAAGATCACGTCATATGTGTTTCTGTCAAAATACAAATCAAGCACTGTAGATGTTTCACTCAACATAATTTCTGTGACACTTTCTGAAGTTAAATGGAATCCTTCATATGTTGTGATGTAGTGTACAGTCTCTCCAGCAATGCCTTGAAATTCTGTACTATTTATTAATTCATATGTTTCATCTAAAGATTGTTGATACACATTGATTGTGTATTGAATCGTCACAATCGCCTCAAATGATGCTGTTATTTCAATTGAAGCATTAATGATAAATGATGTATCAATCAATTGATCATTTTCATCTATCCACCCCAAAAATACATACCCTTCAATCATTGGTGTGTTTAAGGTTGAAATGGGTGTTGATTCTGTTAAGGTATATGTTTGCGTGTTTTCAAAAACATGAACTGTAACAGTAAAAAACGGATTTACTTCTATTGCTTTAACGATGACATCAAATATTTTTTGTGCATACAAACCGTTCAAATTAACTCTAACGATAAGTCTTACGGAGACATCTTCTGTTTGTCTTGTGACAACACCACCTGAAGAAATGACTTTTTCATTTAAACTCTCCCATGTAATGACTGCATCATCATTAAGGTTTGTTGAGGTTATCAAGGTAATGTCTTGGGTGATATTTTGTATTGAATCACCTGTTTCATAAATAATATCAATCGCTTCAATAATAACATCAGCTGCAGTAGATGAAGTCGTTGTTTCGCAGCTTATTAACAATAAAGATAAAAAGAAAATCAATATAATTTTTTTCATATAAACCTCTTTTTAGGCAAAAAAAGACAAGATAAACTTGTCTTTAAATGAATTCGATGATTGCCATCGGTGCGCCATCACCACGACGTGGTACAGTTTTAATGATTCTTGTGTAACCACCTTGACGTGACTCATAGCGTGGACCAATTTCAGCAAATAATTTTTGTAAAGCGCTTTGTCCTTCTTTTACGAGTTCAGGTCTAACTGTTTCAGCAGCTTGTCTGCGTGCACTTAAACTACCTTTTTTCGCTAAAGTGACCATACGGTCTGTTAATTTTTGAAGTTCAAAAGCTTTTGCTTCTGTCGTCACTAGACGTTCACTAATAATCATATCAGTAACTAAATCTCTTAACAAAGCTTTTCTTTGATGGCTATTACGCCCTAATTTTGAATACGCCATATTTTACTCCTCTTCATCGTGATTAGCGAATGAAATATCTTTATTTGTTGCGTTTTCAAACTCTAAATCGTGCTCAGCGAGTTTCTCTTTTAATTCTCTAAACGATTTTCTCCCTAAACTACGAAGACGCATCACATCTTCTTCAGTAAGTTTTAAAATTTGCGCAACTGTGTAAATACCTGAACGTTTTAAAGCGTTAAATAATCTAACGGATAAATCTAATTGTTCAATTTTCATTTCTAATTTTTTATTTATTGGTTCTTCAACTTGTTCAAAAATGAACTGTTGTTCTGAAGCTTTTTCACTTATTTCTACAACAACTTGAAAATAATCTATAAGCATTTTTGATGCTAATGCAAGTGCTTCTTTTGCGTCAATTGCACCATTGGTTTCAATATCCATGGTGAGTTCATCCATATCACCTCTTGTCTTTTCCACAACATAAGACACGCGTGATACTGGTGCATAAACGGAATCAATTGCAATAACGCTCTTTTCATTTCTTGAATAAACTTTATTTTCATCTGCATTCACGTAACCTACACCACGACGAACGGTAACCTCAAGCATAAGTTTTCCTTGAGGCGCTAAGTGGGCAATAACTTGATCTTTATTGACAATTTCAATGCCATCAATTGAATCAAAGTCTGCAGCTGTGACGACACCTTCGCCAAGTGCAGTTAATTCTATTTTATGTTCAAATTTTGGATCATCAGACTCTACTTTGAACACAACTTTTTTTAAGTTAAGAATGATACCCATAACATCCTCAACAACGCCTTCCATTGTTGAGAATTCATGTTCAACACCTTCAATTTTAACATTGACGATCGCTGCACCTGGTAAAGAAGATAATAAAACTCTTCTTAGTGCGTTCCCAAGTGTTAAACCATAACCACGTTCTAGTGGTTTGATGACAAATTTTCCTGTAAACCCATCATTTGATAGCTCTTCTACAGATGATGGACTTTCAAATTTCAAATCTTTCAATTCAGCGTCCTCCTTTTAACCACGTGGGCGTTTTGGTGGTCTACATCCATTATGCGGAACTGGTGTAACATCTTTAATCGATGCGATTTCAAGTCCTGCCGCCTGGATAGAACGAATTGCTGCTTCACGACCAGGTCCTGGACCTTTTACTTCAACTTCAACTTTAATCATACCATTATCCATTGCTGATTTCGCTGCAGCCTCTGCTGACATTTGTGCAGCAAATGGTGTAGATTTACGGCTACCTTTGAAGCCAAGTGCTCCGGCACTACTCCAAGTAATCGCATTTCCGTTTAAGTCAGTAATGGTAACAATTGTATTATTGAATGTGGTATGGATATGTGCGACGCCATGAGGCACATTCTTTTTAGCTTTACGCTTACCTGTACGTTTTTTTGCCATGTCTCATACCTCCTTATTTTTTCTTCACAACAGAAGCTTTTCTACCTTTTCTTGTACGTGAATTGTTTCTAGTGTTTTGTCCACGAACCGGTAAACCTCTGCGGTGTCTCATACCTCTGTATGAGCCAATTTCCATGAGTCTCTTAATATTTAATGTGACTTCTCTACGAAGATCACCTTCAAGAGTAAAATTTAATACTTCTTGACGAATGCGGTTGAGTTCATCTTCCGTGAGTTTATTAACTCTCGTTGATTCATCAACATTTGCATTTTTCAAGATTTCTTTAGATGTCGCGAATCCAATTCCAAAAACGTAAGTTAACGAAATCACGATTCGTTTATCACGTGGAATATCGACGCCAGCTATTCTAGCCATGTTTCCTCCTTATTAACCTTGTCTTTGGTTATGTCTTTTAACTTTTTTATTAATGACGTAAATCTTACCTTTACGTCTAACGATAATATCGTCTTCACTTCGTTTTTTCACTGATGCTTTTACTTTCATGTGGAATCCTCCTTTTATCTCTTACGATATGTGATACGTCCACGCGTTAAGTCATATGGTGACAACTCTACTGTTACTTTATCACCAGGTAAAATGCGTATGTTGTGGATGCGGATTTTACCAGAGACATGCGCGATCACTACGTGCCCATTTTGAATCAATTCAACTTTAAATTTTGTATTTGGTAATACTTCAATGACGCGAGCTTCTACTTCGATAACATCATCTTTTGCCATAGATTCACTCCTTTTTTGTAGTCATAATCTCATGACCATCTTCTGTGATTAAAATCATGTGTTCAGCGTGTGCACTTGGTTGTCTATCTTCAGTGACTACCGTCCATCCATCACTTAACACTTTCACATGTTTTGTTCCAAGATTAACCATTGGTTCAATGCAAATAGTCATTCCTGGTCTTAAGACCGGTCCTTGATTCGGCGATCCATAGTTCAATACTTGAGGTTCTTCGTGAAGCTCTCTTCCGATACCGTGTCCTGTAAATGTTTCAACAATGCCATATCCATAAGGTTTAATATAACTTTCTATAGCGTGTGAAATATCTGAGACTCTGTTACCCGGGATTGCTTTTTCAATACCTTTGTATAGTGCTTCTTCGGTAACCTTCAATAATTGAGCTTTTTCTTTTGATATGTTTCCTACTGGAAACGTTGCTGCAGAATCTGCATGATACCCTTTATACGTAACACCTAAGTCAATACTAATGATATCACCTTCTTTTAATACCGTTTTTTTATTTGGTATTCCATGAATCACGACATGATTGATTGATGCACAAATTGATTTGGGATATCCTTCATAATCTTTAAATGACGGAACACCACCAAGATTTCTAATGATTTTGTCTGCACGCTGATTTAGCAACTCCGTTGAAATACCTGGCTTGATAATTTTACGGAGTGCTTCGCGTGTCTCTACAAGTATCTTAGATGCTTCACGCATCATGTTTAATTCATATTCAGACTTAATAGAAATCATACTTTAAACTCCAAGGCTTTAATAATTTGTTCATAGGTTTGTTGAATGTTTCCACTACCATCAATCACATGATAAGCTCTACGAGATTTATAAAAAGATAGGATAGGTGCAGTCACTTGTTGATAAATATTCAACCGTCTTCTCACTGTTTTTTCCATATCATCTTTTCTTTGGTAAAGAGACGAACCACACAAGTCACATACACCACTTTGTTTCGGCGCATTAAACTCTACATGATATACATGACCGCATTGACTGCATACACGTCTACCTGCAATTCGATGCGTAATGACATCGACCTCTGCGTCAATAAACAAAATGCCATCGATACTTTGGTTTTTTAGTTTGAGTATTGCATCTAATGCTTGTGCTTGAACAATATTTCTTGGATAACCATCAAATAAGAATCCTTGACTAACATCTGGTTGATCAAGACGTTCTTTCACTAATTGATTCGTGATATTATCAGGAACCAATTCGCCACGATTAATGTGTGCTTTTGCAGATTGAGCAACTGGCGTATCTTGATCAAACATATCCCTAAACATATCTCCTGTTGAAATATGCGGGATGCCGTAGTGTTTGACGAGTCGCTTTGCAGCAGTACCTTTGCCAACACCAGGCGGACCAATTAATATGATACGCATATTAATGATTAACTAAATAAACCGCTATATGTCTCTTGATTAGCGTCAGTTTCGAGTTGCTCAGTTGTTTGAAGAGCAACACCAACAATAATGAGAAGACTCGTTCCACCAAGTGTAATTGCTTGTGCTTCGGTTGCATTAAATCCAAAAATAAGCGCTGTTATAATCGGCATCACCGCTAATACAACTAAATATGTTGTACCAATAACGGTAATTTTAAATAATAATTTTGCAATATAATCTTTTGTGTCTTCACCAGGACGGACACCTGGCACATATGCATTTCCTTTTGATAAATTATTAGAAATTTTATGTGGGTTTACCATTAAGAATGCATAGAAGAATGAAAATACTACAATAAGAATGACATATAAAATGAATCCAATTGGTTGATTATATGTAAATATACTAGAAATCCAATTCGTTAGTGATGTGGTTCCATCTTGAGTCGCAAGTCCTACGATTGTTAATGGTATACTTAACAATGTTTGTGCAAAGATAACTGGAATCACACCAGAACTGTTGATTTTCATAGGAATATTTGAGTCAGATTTACCTTGTCTGTTTGCGTATTGAACTGGTATTTTTCTTACAGCTGCTTGCATAAAGACAACACCTAATAACACACCAACATAAATAAGTATAATGACTACAAACCATACATAGTTGAAAAATGAATCTGTTGCAGGGTTTGCAATATATTTATCCCAAACAGTCGTCCACATTGAAGGTAAACTTGTTACGATACCAGCAACAATTAACATAGATGTACCGTTACCAACACCCTTTTTAGTGATAAGGTCTGCTAAGAAAATTGCAATTGCAGTACCACCAGCAATGACAAGTGCCATATAAAAGTAGAAGAAATAACGGTATTGTGTAACAACTGATGCTTCAATCGATGGAATGATCACACTACCATTCACTGAAATACCAATAATTAGTGCGAACCCTTGAATAAAGGCTAACCCAATCGCGATGTAACGTGTGATTTGGTTTAGTTTACGCTTTCCTGTATCACCTTGTTCACTCCACTCTTTAAATGATGGAATGACCATTTGAAGCAATTGGATTGCAATTGACGCCGTAATATATGGCGAAATTCCTAATGCCATCACAGAAAATCTAGATAATGCTTGACCACTGAAATTGTTCAGAATTGCGATAAAGCTTCCGCTTGATTGAATGAACGCTGTAATGGATTCCGTATCAAATAACGGCACTGTGACATAACTAAGAAATCGCATGACAGCAATAATCGCTAACGTAATACCAAATCTTAACATAACACGTTTGTTACTTAAAACTTTAAGTATTCTATTCCACATGTTATATCACCTCTACAGTGCCACCAGCTTTTTTAATCGCTTCTTCTGCAGCTTTAGAAAATTTATGTGCTTTTACGGTTAATGCTTTTTCAAGTGTACCGTTGGCTAACACTTTAACGCCAGATAATGTTTTCTTAATGACATTTCTACCGAGCAATGATTCAGGAGTAACAACTTCTTCTGCCTCAAAACCATTTAAATCTTTTAAATTTACAACTGCATATTCTTTACGGTTAACATTATTAAATCCGCGTTTAGGAATACTTTGGAATAATGGTAATTGTCCACCTTCAAATCCTGGTCGAACACCACCACCTGAACGTGCGTTTTGACCTTTGTCACCTTTTCCTGCTGTTTTACCAGTACCAGAACCAGGTCCACGTCCTAATCTTTTACGAGAATGTCTCGCGCCAGCAACTGGCTTAAGTTGATTTAACATAAATTGCCCTCCTAAGCCACTTCTTCCACATGTACTAAATGTGAAATGGTATTAATCATACCTTTAATTTGATCATTTAATTCTTTTGTTACTGTTTGATTGACTTTTTTCAAACCAAGTGCTTTTGCCGTTTTAACTTGATTTGGTTTTCTACCAATTAAACTTTTTTTCAAGGTCACTACAACTTTCATTATGTTAACCTTTCTACATCTACACCGCGCATGCGAGCGACTTGTTCAGCAGTACGTAATTCTTTAAGTCCTGCAAACGTCGCACGAATCATATTGATTGGTGTACTTGTACCAATAGATTTAGATAAAATATCATAAACACCTGCGAGTTCGAAAACGGCACGAACCGCACCACCTGCAATAATCCCAGTACCTTCAGATGCTGGCTTTAATACAACGTGTCCTGCACCAAAACGTCCAATGACATTGTGTGGTATCGTGTTATTCACGATCGGAACAGTAATTAAATTTGTTTTTGCTGTTTCAATCGCTTTTTTGATTGCATCTGGTACTTCTTGTGCTTTACCAGTACCAAATCCGACACGACCTTTTTTATCTCCAATTACAACAATTGCTGCAAAGCGAAAACGACGGCCACCTTTAACAACTTTGGTTACTCTGTTAATGGCAACAACACGTTCTTCGAATTGTTTTTCTTGTTTATCATTTCTATGATCTCTAGCCATACGTTTCCTCCTTAAAATTTCAACCCGGCTTCACGCGCTGCTTCTGCAAGCGCTTGAATACGGCCATGATATAAATATCCACTACGATCGAACACGACTTCTTGAATGCCTTTTTCAATCGCTTTTTCTGCAACAGCTTTACCCACTTTTTTCGCAGTCTCAACGTTATTTGACTTAAGTCCTAAGTCTTGACTACGTACAGCAACAAGTGTGCTATGCTTGTTGTCATCAATTAATTGTACATAATATCCTTTATTAGAGCGATATACACTAAATCTTGGACGACTTTCAGTACCTTCAATCGTTTGACGAATGCGCAAATGTCTTTTCACACGCATTGAATTTTTCGATGGTTTCTTAATCATATTGAAGTCCTCCTTTACGCTGCAGTCTTACCAGCTTTGCGAGGTACATATTCATCAACGTAACGGATCCCTTTACCTAGATATGGTTCAGGTTTACGCACGGCACGAATTTGCGCTGCAAACTGTCCGACAACTTGTTTATCAATACCGCTTACTGTAATTTCGGTATTTTTTGGAATCTCTACTTGAATTCCTGCTGGAACCTCAAGTTCTACTGGATGAGAATATCCCATGCTTAGTACAACTTTGTTTCCTTGAAGTGCCGCACGATAACCGACACCTTTAATTTCTAATTGTTTTTTAAATCCTTCACACACACCAGTGACCATGTTTTGAACAAGCGCACGTGTCGTACCATGAATTTTTCTTGAGAAAATTTCATTATTAGGACGCGTTACTGCAAGCGTTTGTCCTTCTTGTGATATTGAAATGACATCTAAAACTTGTAATGATAATTCACCTTTAGGACCCTTTACAGTCACTAAATTTTCTGGAGAGATTGTCACTTGGACGCCATCTGGAATTTGGATTAATTTATTTCCTACTCTAGACATAAGTTCCTCCTACCACACATAGGCGAGCACTTCGCCACCTATGTTTGTTGAACGAGCTTGTCTATCCGTCATCACACCTTTAGATGTTGAGATGATTGCAACGCCTAGACCATTAAGTACTTTCGGTAAATTTTCATGAGAAACATATACACGAAGGCCAGGTTTCGATATCCTTTTTAAACCTTTAATTACACGATCTTTTCCTGGAGTATATTTAAGTGCCACTACAATTGTACCTTGAGGCCCATTTTTAATGACATTATAATCTACAATAAACCCCTCTTCTTTTAATACTGACAAAATATCAGATTTTAAACGAGATGCAGGAATTTCAACTTTATCGTGTTTCATTCTATTCGCATTACGAATACGCGTCAGCATATCCGCTACTGGATCAGTCATACCCATTTTATTTCCTCCTTCTCTTACCAGCTCGCCTTTTTGACGCCTGGCAATTCGCCTTTATGCGCTAAGTCTCTAAACTTAATACGCGATAAACCGAATTTTCTCATATAACCGCGAGGACGACCATCAATCGAGTCACGATTTCTTAAACGTGTAGGCGATGCATCGCGCGGTAATTTTTGCAACGCGAGGTAATCCCCTTTTTCTTTTAATTCTCTAGTTTTTTCGCGATATCTTTCAACGACTTCACGACGTTTTTCATTTTTAACGATTTTTGATTTTTTTGCCATGATAGCCTCCTTATTTCTTAAACGGCATGCCTAGTGATGAAAGCAAGGCAAGTCCTTCTTGATCAGATTTTGCCGTTGTAACAATGACAATATCCATACCACGAATTTTTTTAACTTTATCTAAGTTAATTTCTGGGAAAATAATTTGTTCTCTAATTCCAACTGTATAATTTCCGCGTCCATCAAATGAATTCGCTGAAATCCCTCTAAAGTCTCTCACACGTGGTAAGGCGATTGAAACGAGCTTCTCTAGGAAATAATACATTTTATCTCCACGAAGTGTTACTTTTGCACCAATTGGCATCCCTTCACGAAGTTTGAAGTTAGAAATTGATTTTTTCGCTTTTGTAATGACTGGTTTTTGACCTGTTAAGAAGGTTAGTTCTTCTACAGCATCATCAAGCACTTTTGAATTAAATACTGCATCTCCAATACCCATGTTAACAACAATCTTTTCAAGTTTTGGCACTTGCATGACTGAGTCGTACTCGAATGTTTTCATGAGTTCTGGAATGATTGTATTGTGATAACGTTGTTTGATTGTTTCCATAGCTAACCTCACTTATCAATTTGCGTATCAGATTTACGGCTGAAACGCACTTTTTTACCATCAACGATTTTAATGTATGTTCTTGTCGGTTCATTTGTTTTTGGATCGACAACTGAAACATTTGTTGCGTTGATTGGTGATTCAATTTCTACAATTCCGCCTTTATCATTAGCTTGTTTTGGACGCTCATGTTTTTTAACAATATTTACGCCTTCTACTAATACGCGGTTTGTTTTTGGATATACTTTAATGACACGGCCAGTTTTGCGGGTTTTGACACCTTTTTTATCAACCGTGAATTGATCGCCACCAGCAATGATAGCAACTGTATCGCCTGCTTTAATATGCATAATGTCGACCTCCTTATAATACTTCCGGAGCAAGTGAGACAATTTTCATGAAATTTTTCTCTCTTAACTCTCTAGCAACTGGACCAAAAATACGAGTCCCTCTCGGATTTAAATCCTCTTTAATAATGACAGCAGCATTTTCATCAAATTTAATGAGTGAACCATCTTTACGACGAAGACCATGTTTTGTGCGTACGATAACCGCTTGTAAAACATCACCTTTTTTAACCATTCCTGAGGGTGTTGCTTTTTTTACAGTGACAGTCACGATGTCTCCGATATTTGCGTATCGACGTTTAGATCCACCCAACACTTTGATGACTAATACTTCTTTGGCACCTGAATTGTCGGCAACCATTAATCTACTTTCTTGTTGTATCATAATCGTTCCTCCTTAGACCAAGTCTGCTTTCTGAAGAACTTTTAGCAAACGAAAACGTTTAGTTTTTGATAACGGACGTGTTTCCATAATTGAAACACGATCGCCTAATCCTGCTGTTCCCTCTTCGTCATGTGCATGAAATTTTTTTGATACTTTCACGCGTTTCCCATAAAGAGGTGATTTTTTATACGTATCTACAGATACTACGATTGTTTTTTCCATTTTATTAGAAACAACGACACCTGTGTACACTTTGCGTTGATTACGTTCCATGTTTTCCTTCCTCCTTATTCTGGGCGCTCGTTAATGATGGTTTTCATTTGAGCGATCATGCGTTTAACTTGTTTAATTCTTGCAGTATTTTCTAATTGTCCCACCGCAAGTTGAAAACGTAAATTAAATAATTCTGACTTAAGTTCTGAAATACGTTTTTCTAAATCTACATTTTTTATTTTTCTAATTTCTGAGGCTTTCATGCTTCGTCACCTCTTTTTACAATTTTGGTTTTGATCGGTAGTTTGTGTGATGCAAGACGAAGGGCTTCTCTAGCAATCGCTTCAGATACGCCGTTAATTTCAAACATTACTCTACCTTTTTTTACAACTGCCACCCAGTGGTCTGGTGCACCTTTACCAGAACCCATACGCACTTCAAGTGGTTTTTTTGTCTTCGCTAAGTGAGGGAAAATATTAATCCACACTTTACCCAGACGTTTCATATGACGCGTCATCGCAATACGAGCCGCTTCTATTTGTCTGTTTGTGATCCATGCACCTTCTTGAGCTACTAGACCGAAATCACCATTGATGATTTCGCTACTTTTCGCTTGACCTTCATAGCTTACACGGTGTGGACGACGATACTTAGTTCGTTTTGGCATTAACATAATTAAGCATTGCCTCCTTTACCTTTAGGACCTCTGTTGTTGTTTCTTGGTGGACGACGACGTTTACGGTTGTTATTTCCTCTAGATGCTTGTTCGTCTTGTTTTTTGTGGAGTTCTTCACGTGTTTGACCCGGTAAAACTTCTCCGTTGTACACCCAAACTTTGATTCCTAAAATTCCATAAGTTGTGTGTGCTTCACCAACAGCATAGTCGATATCAGCACGTAATGTATGCAGTGGTACTTGACCTTCTGAATACCCTTCGCTTCTTGCCATTTCAGCACCGCCTAAACGACCAGACACTAATGTACGAACACCTTTAGCTCCAGCTTTTAGCGCGCGAGAAATCGCAATTTTTTGTGCACGTCTAAATGATGCACGGTTTTCTAACTGTTCTGCAATGTTTTGGGCGATGAGTGTCGCAATACGTTCTGGACGTCTCACTTCAATAACATTAAACATCACTTCTTTTTTAATAATTTTTTTCAATTGATTAACTGCTTGATTCTTTTTCTCAGCATCTCTACCGAAGACGACACCAGGTTTTGCAGTGTGAAGTGTAATTTTTACACGATCTGCTCCGCCACGACCTTTTAGTCTTTCAATTTCGATTTGAGAAACTGCAGCTTTCTTATAAAACGTATATAAAAATTGTCTAATTTTGGCATCTTCTTTAATGAGAGCTGGTACATCATTTTTTGATGCATACCATTTAGATTCCCAATTACGAATGATGCCTAAACGCATACCTATCGGATTGACTTTTTGACCCATATTGGTTACCTTACTCTCTTTCTGCCACAACCACAGTAATGTGGCTGGTGCGTTTTTTTATGATATCTCCCTGACCCTTAGCTCTTGGAAGTAATCTTTTTAATCTAACACCTTCGTTGACGTATGCTTCTTTAACATATAGATTGTCAACATTTTTTGAATCATTATGCGCTGCATTCGCAATCGCACTGTTTAATACTTTCAAAATAAGTGGACTTGCTGCTCTGGGTGTAAACATTAAAATCGCTTGTGCTTCTTTAACGTTTTTACCACGAATAAGGTCGATGACTAAGCGCGCTTTACGAGGCGCAATTCGTACTGTATTTGCATGTGCTTTCATATTATACCTCCACCTTATTTACCAGCTTTTTTGTCCGATTTATCATGTCCGCGGTATGTGCGAGTCGGAGCAAATTCACCTAATTTATGACCAACCATATCTTCAGTAATATACACTGGAACATGTTCTTTTCCGTTATATACCGCGATGGTGTGACCAACAAATTCAGGAA
>JBMTKL010000011.1:0-12825 GCA_049439405.1 Acholeplasmataceae bacterium
CACAAATGAGTCCACGACCGTATGTTGCCATGAAGTTAATCGATTGTGCATCTGCTTTTTCAGCTGCCATCACCAAATCACCTTCATTTTCTCTATCTTCATCGTCAACAACAATAATCATTTTGCCATCTTTTATGGCTTCAATAGCATCTTCAATAGAATCAAATAAATCTTTATTTATAACCATAGTGTTTTAATGTCTCCTCGTCTAAAGTTTTATCATCATGTTTAATTAATGTTTCTACGTATTTCACCATCATGTCCATTTCTAAATTCACTTTATCACCAACTTTTTTTGATAATAAAGTTGTTTGATCTTTAGTGTGAGGAATGATGGATACTTGTACCCCTTCACTCGTGATATTCGCAATGGTTAAACTGATACCGTCAATCGAGATTGACCCTTTCATGGTCATATATTTTCTTAAAGATTGTGGGACTTCTATCGTAATCCATGTTGCATTTTCTTCTTTTTTATGTGATTTTATAATACCAACACCATCAATATGACCGGACACCATATGACCACCAAAACGGTCTCCCATTCGCATCGCTTTTTCTAAATTTACTGGACTGCCTATCCTTAAATCTCCGAAATTCGATCGATTCATCGATTCAACCATGACATCAACATCAAATGTATTTGGTGTGAGTTTTGTCACCGTTAAACATAAGCCATTTGTGGCGATGGAATCACCAAGTTTAACATCCTCTAAAATCTTTGATGAGATGGTCATCGTTTGAGATTTCGTATTTTTTTTAATGGATTGAATCGTTCCTATATCTTCTATGATTCCTGTAAACATGATGTAAGCTCTCCTTTTATCTTTATATCATCACCAATCAATTGATGTGTCACGTGATTGAGTGTGTAAGTATCTTTCATATCAAAAATATCTAAGTGCTGAATAGACTTTGTACCACCAATGATTTTTGGTGCAACATACGTGATCACTTCATTAACAAGTTGACATCTTAAAAATGATTCATGGATTGTTTTGCCGCCTTCTATGAAGATGCTTTGTATGCCTTTTTTGCCTAATTTAAAGAGCATATCTTTAAGATCGATTTTTCCTTCATTTGATTGACAAAACAACACACCAACATGATGTTTTTCTAATTGTATTTTCTTTTCTTCAGTCATGTAACTTGTCACCACTAATGTTTGAAGATCATCTGTGACCACTTTTTTTGTCAATGTGATGTTGCCATGTGTATCTAAGATGATTCTAAGTGGTTGTTTATGGTTGTAATCATTTAATCGTACATTCAGCGTTGGATCATCAGACATCACGGTATTGATGCCAACAAGTATCGCTTGATACTTGGACCGTTCTACATGGACATCTTGTCTAGATGCTTCTGAGGTAATCCATTTTGATGCACCTGAAACTGTGGCATATTTTCCGTCTAAACTTGTTGCCATTTTTAATGTAACATATGGAATTTGATGCTTAATAAAATAATAAAAATGTTTGTTCATTCCATCACTTTCTTGATTTAGTAACCCTAATTCTACTTCGATACCTGCTTTTTTAAGCATCTCGATGCCTTTACCAGCAACTAAAGGATTTGGATCTTGTGATGCGATATACACTTTTTTTATACCTTTTTCGATGATTTTAAGTGCACAAGGTGGTGTTTTACCATAGTGACTGCATGGCTCTAATGTGACATACATCTCAGCACCCGATACATCTTCTGATGCATGATCAAAAGCATTGATTTCTGCATGAGCTCCACCGTACACTTGATGATATCCTTCTGCAATGATTTGGTTGTCTTTCACAATGACTGCACCAACTTGTGGGTTAGGAAATACGTCAGGTCCACCTCGTTTGGCAAGTTCAATTGCTTGTTTCATGTATGTGTTATCCATCGATTACTCCAAATAAAAAAGCCCTCTAGAGGGCTTTAAACGCGAACAAAAAACAAGGTCAAATAACCTTATCTTCTCCCATCTAGACTATACTATCGGCAACGGAATTCCACCGTCTCCTGCAGTTACGCTCGCGGACTATCACCGCCGGTCGGGAATTTCACCCTGCCCTGAAGATCAAGATAATTATAACATATGTTTTTGATGATAAAAATGTATGGATAAATTTGTGATTTAAGAAACTTTTGAAATGGCTTCTAATCTTTTAGAAACATTAGGATGATTATAATTAAGTGCCTCATATAATGGATGTGGTGTCAAATTAGAAAAGTTTTCAGTCACTAATTTTTTGAGTGCACCTGCCATTGCTTCTTCTGACGTATGTTTTACCGCAAAGGCATCAGCTTTATATTCCATCACTCTAGACATATAGTTCGTGAAAATATTAATAATCGTTGTTACTGGAGACAGCAATACAGATAATAAGATGAGCGCAAATCCAAAATGGATCCCACCAAGTCCAAAACTTGTGTATAAACTTGGTTCAGTTAATATATAAGCTAACAAAGCGACATAAAGACCCACAACAAGCAATTGCTCAAATAGTAATTTCGTCGTATCTTTATGGGTTGCATGACCGAGTTCATGCGCTAAAACACTGACGATTTCGTCTTCACTTAATTTCTCGACTAACGTATCAAATAATACAACTTCTTTTGACTTACCGAGTCCACTAAAAAATGCATTGAGTTTCGTTGATCTTTTAGAAGCATCCATCGTATAAATTTTTTTGACTTCAAATCCTAATTTTTTACCTAAAGCATCAATCGACGATTTCAGTGTTCCTTCTTCTAACGGTTGTAATTTATTAAACCAACGTACAAAAACACCATTAAACATAAATAACAGGAGCATTACGACTGCGATGCCTACATATGCTATGATTGCGAAAGTGACAATATCATCAGAAAATGCAGAAAACGCTGTAAAGATTGCAGCTAGTAATCCTCCAACGATGATCACAACAATCAGTAAGTTTTTAATTTTATCAATAACAAAAAGTTTTTTTGTCATTTTATTAAATCCAAACTTTTCTTCGATCACAAACACTCTGTAATAACTAAACGGTAATCCAACAATAAAAGTGACTAGGTAATACGCAAACAAAAACAATAATATTTGCAATACTTCACTCTTGACTAGACCATTCACGGTTTCTTCTAACCATCCGAAGGCTCCAAATAATAGTAATCCTACCATCAGTGAGGTTGTGACAATATTGGCGAGCATCCCAAATCTAAAGTTACTCATCGTATAAGATAACCATGTGTTGTATTTTTCCTCGTCATACAAATCTTTCACGTTTTCTGGAAGTGGTGCTTTTCTATTGTTATAATTCATGACACTGACAATGGTCTCAAATAAAAACATTACAACAATAATACTTAATATAATAATATTCAAAATAAACTCCTAAAAAAATTTACTTTATTATAGCATACTTATCATATTTTAGCCATGAAACATGTTATACTAAAATCAAGGAGTAAACGATGAAAAAAACATTACTACTAGAACTTTTATTGCTATCTATGACACTGATGGCATGCACCTTAGAAACATTACCCGTGGTTGGAAATAGACCTGATATCGAAGGATTAGAAACGATTGAAACTTTTATTGGTGCCACGATTGATTTAATGTCAGGTGTCAGTGCATATGATATCGAAGATGGAGATATGACATCTTCAGTGATCATTACCAACTTAAACGAATTACCTATCAATCAAAATGAAGTCATGTTTGATGGTGAATACATCATCTATTATGAAGTCACTGATAGTGATAACAATTCAGTGACCTATCAAAGAAGACTTAGTGTTACTAAAATAACGTCTATATGTGATGAAACACTAGAAGAGTATACCATGACGTTTTGTGATGACTTTTTAACGGCTGCAATACCAAATCAATTTGGTATCGATACAACCAAATGGCGTTTTCAAACAGGAGATGGTTCTCAATACGGTATTCCTGGTTGGGGCAATAATGAGTTGCAATATTACCAAGAAGAAAATGCCTTCGTCGCAAACGGATTATTAAACATTGAAGCGAAAGCTGAATCCGTTGGAGGTAAATTTTATACCTCAGCAAGGTTATGGTCAAATGGGCTATTTTCACAAACATTTGGTCGTTTTGAAGCCCGTATCAAACTGCCAGTAGGAGACGGTTTATGGCCAGCATTTTGGTTACTACCACAAACCGAGACGTACGGTGGATGGGCTGCAAGTGGAGAAATTGATATTATGGAAGCACGCGGTCGATTACCTGGAGAAATGAGTGGAGCCATTCATTTTGGTGGTGCATGGCCAAATAATACGTATGTTTCAGAGACGTACGCACTTCCTAACGGCGAATCTATTAATGAGTTTCAAGTTTATGCCATAGAGTGGGATGAAACGTCCATTCGTTGGTATGTGGATGATGTGAACTTTTATACTGTGACTGAATGGTTTAGTGAAGGTAATCCATTTCCGGCACCATTTGATCAACCGTTTTATATTTTACTTAACTTAGCGATTGGTGGTGTCTTCGATAACAATATCGTTCCACCAGCATCCCTTTTTGAAGACCAAGTACTCATGCAAGTGGATTACGTCAGAGTGTTTACAATCGATTAAATATCTAATATTATGAAAAAAAAGATAACCCTGTTATCTCCTATCTTAAGCGTGATATAATAGATTTAGGAGTAGCTATGTTATCTTTTTTCTTTCAATCCCACTGGACGTATATTGTCTTTTATAGTGTCACTGTGTTATGGTTATTAGAATTTATTGTATTTCCTAATAAACATAAATCATCAACGTATCAAGAAAAGAAAAGTTTTTTTTATATTTTAAGTCTTATCTTACTTACAGTCATATTAAACTTTATCTTTGGGTTTTACGGTTGGCTCATTGTTAAACCCTCTTGGCTTTCTTATGTTGCCATCAGTTTATATACTTTTGGACTTATATTAAGAGTGGCTTCTATTATATATTTAGGAAAGTTTTTCACAAGACATGTTGAAGTTCAAGAAAAGCATGCACTTGTCTCAAAAGGACCGTATTTGTTATTAAGACATCCATTATATTTAGGACTTTTCTTGCTTACTGTCAATGTCCCTTTATTTTTTGGAAATATCGTTATTAGTGGTTTAAGTATGCTTTGGATGGGATACATTTTAAATCAACGGATGCACATTGAAGAGCAAGCACTTGAAATGTCTCTTGGTAAATCATATACAGTTTGGAAAGAAAAACGTTACCGGTTTATACCGTTTATTTATTAGGAGGACATATGAAGAAAAAAGTCGCTGTTATCGGCGGTGGATTAGGCGGAATGAGTGCTGCAATATCGCTCGCTAAAAATCCTAATTATGACGTCATACTTATTGAAAAAAATAGTCATCTTGGTGGAAAGTTAAATGTAAAAAAACAAGATGGTTTCTCGTTTGATCTTGGACCTTCTATTTTTACAATGCCACAATATTTTGATGACTTATTTACGATGCATGGTAAAAAAAGAGACGATTACTTTAAATTAGTCCCTGTTACACCTCATTGGAGAAACTTTTTTGAAGATGGTACTGTTGTTGACTTAACCGATACTGTAGAAGGTATGAAAGGGATGCCTCATATATCTGATAAAGACTATGAAGATTTAAAAAAATTTTATAAGTATACCGAGAAGCTTTACAATTTTAGCAATAAGATTTTATTTGATAACCAAGCTGAAAACTTATTAGATACGTTTAAATATTATAATCCTTTCAAAATTCTTTTTGATAGTGACTATTTTAAAACAATGCATCAAGGTGTACAAAAACATTTTGATAATCCTTATTTAATTGATATTATGGATTATTTCATTAAATATGTTGGATCAAATTCTTTTGAAGCACCCGCAGTGATGAATTTACTTCCTTATATTCAATGGAAATTTGGGTTATGGTATGTAGAAGGCGGGATGTATGCAGCATCTGAAGGTTTACAAAAACTCATCAGTGAGTTACCTAATGTTACGGTTCAATTGAATGCTGAATTAGAGACCGTGTCTACTTCAAAAGGCAAGATTTCAACACTCATATTGAAAAACGGTGACGTCATGGATGTTGATATCATTGTGTCTAATATGGAAGCCATTCCATTTTATAAATACATTACAAAAGAAGAACCTAAAGCACTTAAAAAGATTGAAAAATATGGACCTGCATGTTCAGGATTTGCGCTTCATTTAGGCGTTGACAAAGAATATCCTCATTTAGCACATCATAACTTCTTCTTTTCGAAAAGTTTAAAACAAAATTTTGATAATATTTTTCATAACCATAAACTTTCTGAAGACCCAACCATTTATTTAGTTGCACCGATGAGGACAGATCCATCTCAAGGTCCTAAAGGTCATGAAATCATTAAAATATTGCCCCACATTTCAGTTATCGATCCTGATCGTCCATTTACAAAAGAAGATTATGAGCGATTTGAAGAACATATTTTAGATAAGCTTGAGCGTATGGGACTTAAAGATTTAAGAAAACATATCGTTTCTAAAGAATTATGGACACCTGAAACGATACAGTCTATGTATTATTCTAATCAAGGTGCAATTTACGGTGTTGAAGCGAACAAGAAAACGAATATGGGATTTAAAACACCTAAAGCATCTCATCTTTACGATAACTTATTTTTTGTTGGTGGTTCAACCAACCCTGGTGGTGGGATGCCAATGGTCGTCTTATCAGGTCAACAAGTGGTTAAACATATTCACAAAAGAGGATTGTAGGAGTAGCTATGAGTAAAGTTGTATTAGTAGGAACAGGGTTTGTAGGCATGAGTTTTGCTTATGCTGCACTGAATAGAGGATCTTTTGAAACGCTTGTTTTAATTGATGTGAATAAAGACAAAGCCGAAGGTGAAGCAATGGACTTAAATCATGGTTTAGCTTTCGCACCTAGAAAAATGAGTATTTACGCAGGTGATTATAAAGACTGCGCTGATGCTGATATCGTCGTTATTACAGCAGGTGTTAACCAAAAACCTGGAGAAACGAGATTAGACTTACTGAAGCGTAATTCAGCGATTATGAAATCTGTCGTGAGTCAAGTGATGACCTCTGGATTTCATGGTATCTTCTTGGTCGCTACAAATCCAGTAGATATCTTAACGTATGTAGTGTACGAAGCTTCAGGACTACCAAAAGAAAAAGTTATTGGTAGTGGGACATCCCTTGATACAGCGAGATTGCGTTATGAAATTGCAAAACGTATTCATATTGATACGAGAAATGTTCATGCATATATTTTAGGTGAACACGGCGATAGTGAATTTGTGTGTTGGTCCAATGCAACTGTTGGTGCGAAACCGATTAAAGATGTTATCGAAACGATGGATTCTTTTAAATTTGAAGACTTAAAACACATTGCAAATGATGTTGCTGGTGCAGCATATGAAATTATTAACCGCAAACAAGCGACCTATTATGGCATCGGAATGGCACTCAACAGAATTATCGTGTCTATTTTAAATAATGAAAATTCAATTTTACCTTTATCTGTATACAATGAAGGAGAGTATGACTGTGATCGCGTCTATATCGGATTACCTGCTGTCGTCAATAAACATGGTATCGATCATATCGTCAAACTAAAACTTAATGATGAAGAAAAAGAGAAATTAAAACGTTCTGCAAAAATACTTAAAGACGCACATGTTCATTTATCATAAAAAAGCCCGGCAAATGCCGGGTTTTTTATTTAAATATTTTTCTTATTGTTTTGACCTTTTTATCATCATATGGTGGATATGCAATCGGTGGATCAATGGATGTTTTATGATTGATCATCGCGCGTTGATGAGAAAATGTTAAAAATGAATAATGTCCATTGTAATGGCCTTTTCCACTTTTTCCAACACCACCAAATGGTAAATTTGGATTGGTGATTTGCATAATTGTGTCATTAATTGCACCACTACCAAAAGCTATGTGACTTAATACATATTGAGTGTTTTTCTTATGTTCACTGAACATATAACATGCCAGAGGTTTTTCACCTTTCTGAATATGTTTAATGACATCATCAATATCATCATATGATAATACAGGTAAGATCGGGCCGAAGATTTCTTCTTTCATCACTGCATCATCCCAAGTGACGTTGTTCATCACATAAAAACTCATTGATTTATCTTTCACTGAACCTTTAATATATACTTTATCCTCATCAATGAGTGATGATAAACGTTTAATATGTCCATCACTCACAATATGTCCCAATGCATCATGTTTAAACATGGTTTCGTACGTCTCTTTAAGTGTGTTTAAAAACTTATCTTCTATAGAGTGATGGACATAGACGTAATCTGGTGCAACACATGTTTGACCTGCATTCATGAGTTTTCCGTAAAGAATACGTCTCGCTGTCACTTTTAAATTCGCTGTTTCATCTACGATGACTGGAGATTTACCACCTAATTCTAACGTCACAGGTGTTAAATGTTTCGCTGCTTTCTCATAAACGATTTGGCCAACTTTTGTAGATCCCGTGAAAAAGATATGATCAAAGCGTTGATCGAGAAGTTCAGATGTCACTTCAACACCACCAGTAATGACCGAAATATATGCTTCGTCAAAGGCATCTTGAATGATACTTGTGAGTACTTTTTCAGTATGTGGCGTAAACTCGCTGGGTTTAATGGTTACCACATTTCCAGCAGCAATTGCACCAATGAGTGGTTCAATGACCAGTTGAAATGGATAATTATATGGACCAATAATCAAGACATGGCCAAGTGGCATATATTCAATATATGAAGTTGTCGCAAGTTGAAACCAAGGTGTTTTTACTTTTTTGGGTTTCATCCATTGTTTCAATTTCTTTTGAGCAAGTTTAATGGATTTCAATACATAGCCTATTTCTGTCGCATACGCTTCAAATTCATGTTTATGTAAATCTTTGAAAAGCGCTTCTAAAAGAGGTTTCTCATGTTTTAATATCGATAATTTTAAACGATTTAAAGCATTTATTCTAAATGCATATGATTGTGTATGACCTTCTTGATAGAAAGTTTTTTGAGATGCTAAATGTTTCATATTAACTCCTCTTGTTACCTTCGTTTCTAATAAAAAAGATAGACACCTGTCTATCTTTATTATATCATTGTTTTATTTGCTTTTTTTGATATTAAGAGAAATTGTCAAAATACACATTTTCTTCTTTAATGTCATGTTTATTTAACACATTAATACATGCTTTAATCATCCCTGGTGACCCACACAAATATCCTTCATGTCCTGATAAATCACCAACATTACGATCTAAGACGTCTGTAATAAGACCGACTTCGCCTTTCCAGTTGTCACTTTCAAGTGGTTCTGATAATGCAGGAATGTATTTGAAGTTCGAGAACTCTTTTTCAAGTGCTAAAAATTCGTCAGTGTAGTATAAGTCTCTTTTTGATTTTGCACCAAAGAAATATTTTACTTGACGAGTCATACCGAGTTCTTTAAGTCTAAATAAAATAGAACGAATCGGTGCTTTTCCTGATCCACCAGCGATACATACGATGGGTTTGTCTGAGTCTTCTTGTAAGAAGAAATCACCGAATGGACCAATGAGTGTAGCTTTATCGCCAACTCGAAGTGCTTTATGTACATATGTCGTCGCTTGACCATTAGGAACATAACGAATCAACATCTCTACATAGTTTTTATGACTTGGATTGGATGCTAATGAGTAAGCTCTCACAACTTCAATGCCAGGAACTTTAATTTGCATAAATTGACCTGGTTTAAAATCAATCGTATTTGGCTCTATGAGTTTAAACTTCACACGTTTAATATCATAGGTTAAATCTTCAATTTCTTCAATGACTGTTTCAAAATCTCTTGCTGAAAGCAGTCCTGGAGGCAATACAATCTTCATGTCTGGTTTTACTTTTTGTTGACACGATAACCGAACACCTTCTTCGATTTCAGTTGGTGATAAAAATGGTTCTTCTGTGGGTTTCACACCAGGAACCTCATCAACCAGTCTAAATTTACACGTTCCACATGTTGCTTTTCCACCACACGCTGATGGTAAATAGACTTTATTCGATGCAAGTGTTGAAAGCACGGTATCATCACCATAGACGACAAGTTGATTGTCTCCGTTAATGGTAATCGTTTTTTCACCACTTCCACCTAACACATAATCAAGTAAAATGAGTAATCCAGTAATAATGATTAATATACCGAAAATAATTAATGGTAAAAATAAATTCATTGATATCCTCCTATACTGATAATCCCGCAAAACCTGAGAATGCGAGTGCTAAAATTCCTAAAATAACAAAGACAATGGCACGACCTCTTAACCCTTTTGGAAGGTCACCATAAACAGCGAGCTTCTCACGAATGGATGCTACTAATACAATCGCGAGTAACCAACCTAGTGATGATCCAAATGCAAAGACTGCTGTTTCAGAGTAATTATACCCTCTTGTCACAAAGAATTGACTGACCGCGAGTACGACACAGTTCACAGTAATGAGTGGTAAATAGACACCAAATGCATTGTACAGTGTTGGAATATATTTTTCTAACAAAATTTCTAATACTTGAACGACCGCTGCAATCGTAATAATGAACGCTAATAAGCTTAAATCTTCAGTGCCAGTTAAGACAAGCAGTTGATAAATTGGATAGTTAATGACTGCAGTAAGTGTCACAACAATCACAACTGCAATACCCATCCCTCTTGCGTTTTTAACATTGGTTGAAATTGCAATCAGCGGACACATCCCTAAGATGAGCGTTAAAGCAATATTATTACTAAGTAATGATGATAAAAAGAAATCTATCATAATTATGCCTCCTCATAGGTTTTCGCCCATGATCTTAAAATCCAAATCATGAGACCCAAGACAAAGAATCCACCTGATGCTGTACCCATAGAAGCCCAAGCAGTAAAATCATCAGGTAACACTTGGAATCCAAGTAACGTACCAAACGCTAATGGCTCTCTAATGGTTGCAACTAAAACGAGTACTAATGTATAACCCATACCGCTGAAAAATCCGTCAATGATAGAATATCGCCAAGGATTTTTAATCGCGAACGCTTCTGAACGACCCATGACGATACAGTTCGTAATAATAAGTCCAACATATGCGCCAAGTGAATCATAAATCGAAGGGAAATATGCTTGTAAGAATTTTTGAACGAAAATTGTAAACGTTGAAATAATAATCATGTATGTGACAATTCTAAGTTTAGATGGGATATAGTTTCTGAACATCGACACAAACATCGAACTAAACATCGTTACAAATGTCACACCAAGACCCATCGCAATCGCGTTTTGAATGGTATTTGATATCGCTAACGCACTACAAAGACCTAAAGCAGCAACGAACACTGGGTTATTAGATTTCATACTATTTTTAATAATATTAAACCATTTCGTATACCGAATTCTAATTAAATTCATCGTTACGCCTCACTTTCCCATAAGTCTTTATAAATATTGTAACTTTCAATCAATATTGCTTGTATACCATTAGATGTAACGGTTGCACCCGTAAGTTGATCAATTTCGTCATAAAGTGCTGTAGTATCTAACACTGTCGTCATATCTAAGTTTTTAAATTGATCTAAGAAATATCTTTTATTCACATCTTTACCGGCTTGCTCTTCATTTTGAAGCACAGACACATTGATGAGTTCATCAAAAGCTTCATTCACTGTCATCACTCCAATGATAGCTCCCCATGCTCCTGATTCTTGGAATAATCCAAAAACAAAGGAAACTGTATTTGTTGTGTTATTTGAGTAAATTACAACTTCTTTACCGTTGTATGTATAGGTTTGAGTTGTAATGTTTTCATCAAACACATCAAATAAATTTTCATCAGTAAATTCTATCTCATTATGGACTAATACAGCCTCGTAAAAAGCAGCATTTTGATTTTGTTCAATTCTTGCTGAAAACAATAAATCCATTGAAATAAATGCAAAGGATGTAATTAAAGCAACGATTGAAATGAATACTAATAACTTAATATAATCTTTCATGCTTTTTCCTCCTCGATCACTTCAGCAGGTTCTAACATCGGACCCACTGCATTCATAATAATGACTGCATATATCACGCCTTCATCTGCATTTGCAAGTCCTCGTATCACGACTGTGATCAGTGCTATCCCTATACCATAAAGTACTCTACCTCGAGATGTTCTTGGTGCAGTTACTGGGTCTGTCGCTACAAAAAATGCAATAAACATGAGTTGTCCTTGGAATAATGTAATGAATGCATTTCCGAATTGATCAGGATAAAATTGATCAAATCCAATGGTAAATACAGCCGTTGCGAGTAAAACAGATAGTGGAATTTTCCAATCAATCGCTCTAAGGAAAAGTAAAATCACCCCACCTATACAAACCGCTAATACCATTGTACCAGCAACGCTATTTGCATATTGACCTAATAATAATCCAAATAATTGTTCGCTCGTTCCGACAATCGCAGAATCTGCTAATGCGGTTGTGCTTAATACACTTCCTGTTATCGGATCAATAAAGTTTGCACCAACATCAAATGGGAATGTTACTAACACAAAAAGAAAGGCTGCCACAGCTGGTTCGAAAATATTTCTTCCTAATCCACCAAACATCATTTTCCCAAAAAAGACTCCAAAGAATGTCCCAACAACTACGATATAAAGTGGAAGTTCTGGAGGCATCAACGATACAAAAATGAGTGGTGTAACAACAGAACCTGCATTAATTTTATACGGTCTTTTTCTCACTTTCATAAACACATATTCAACGATAACACCCGTAAAAATAGCAACAGTTGTCATCAGTAGTACGTAAAATGAGTAAATGAAAGCACCAACGATGATTAACACACTTAACACAAC
>JBMTKL010000012.1:0-12728 GCA_049439405.1 Acholeplasmataceae bacterium
GAAGTGCTTCCTCATTTTCTGCGTTTCTCAGTGCACGATCTATCCAATTTGCAATCTGAGGCATATCTTCCTCTTTTAATCCTCTGGTTGTGATCGCAGCAGTACCTAGTCTTATACCACTTCCAAACTTTGGTTTTTGTTTATCAAAAGGAATTAAATTCTTATTACATGTAATGTTGACTTTATCCAATGTTTTTTCAGCTTTTAAACCTGTCATACCAAGCGATTGATATACATCTACAGTAAATAGATGATTCTCTGTCCCACCACTAATGATTCTGTAATTCAATGATTGAAACGCTTGCGATAATGCGATTGAATTTTTTACTAGTTGTTGTTGGTATGTTTTAAATGCGGGTTTCAAGGCTTCACCAAATGCGACCGCTTTAGCTGCAATCACATGCATTAGCGGGCCACCTTGAGTCCCTGGGAAAATGGCACGATCAACTTTTTTAGCAACCTCATCATCATTGGTCATGATGATGCCTCCTCTTGGACCTCTTAATGTTTTATGTGTCGTAGAAGAGACCACATGAGCATATGGAATAGGTGAAGGATGGATACCAGAAGCAACTAAACCTGCGATGTGTGCAATGTCTGCATGCAAGTATGCACCAACTTCTTCAGCAATTGCTCTAAATTTTTTGAAATCAATTATTCTTGAATAAGCACTATAGCCTGTGATGATTAATTGTGGTTTGACTTTTTTTGCAATTGATAATATCTCATCATAGTCTAATCTTTCTGTATCAGGATCAAGTGAATAGAAATGAGACTCATATACTTTACCAGAAAAATTTAAATGAAAACCGTGTGTTAAATGTCCACCTTCATTCAGTGATAAAGCCAAAATTTTATCCCCTGGTTTTAGTAATGCTTGAAAAACAGCAGCATTTGCTTGAGATCCAGAATGTGGTTGAACATTTGCATAATTGACTTGAAACAATTGCTTGAGTCTTTCTATAGCTAGTGTTTCGATTTCATCAACAACTTCACAACCACCATAGTATCGATTGTTAGGATACCCTTCAGCATACTTGTTCGTTAAAATAGACCCTTGAGCGAGCATCACTTCGGCTGATGTAAAGTTTTCTGAAGCAATGAGTTCTATATGATCTTTTTGACGATTTTGTTCTCTTAAAATCAAGTCAAAAATAGCCTTGTCTTTTATCTTTATATTCATTTAAGTACCTCGTTTCTGATCTTTTAAGTATAACATAGACATCTGTAAATTAAAAGACCTGAAACATGAAATTTCGGGTCTTTGTGTGTTTTAATTTGATATATTATGATATACATCTTGAACATCATCTAATTCGTCTAACATGTTTTGCAGTTTTTCGTTATCTTGAATTGCATCTTGATCTTCTATTTTAACGTCATTTAAAGGTAACCACATAATGGTATCTGTTAGAAGTTCTTTGTCTGGATAGGCTGACTCAAGAGCAGCTTTTATTGAAGCATATTCTGAAGCATCCCCATAAATGGATGTTCCATCATCTTCAACTTCAACTTCATTAACGTTTAAATCATGTTCGATAACGACTTCTAAAACATCGTCTTCTGACGTTTCCGGTAAAGTAAACACACTTGAATGGCTAAATTGATGGACAACAGAACCACTAATACCGAGTTTTCCGTTTGATTTTGTGAAACAATTTCTCACTTCGGCGACCGTTCTATTCACGTTGTCTGTAAGACATTCGACAATATAAAGTGATCCCCCTGGTCCAAACCCTTCGTATCTAATCGGTGTATACGTTTCATCACTTCCACCTTTAGCTTTGTCAATTGCTCTTTTGATAACATCTGAAGGTATTTGATCTTTTTTTGCTTTATCAATCATATTTTTTAGTGTCGCATTAGTGTCTGGGTCTGGTGTACCACTTTTTGCAGCCATATATATTTCCTTGCCGTATCTAGCATATAGTTTTGATTTTTTTGCTGCTGTTTTACCCATTGCTACTTTACGTACTTCAAACGCGCGTCCCATAAAAACTCCTTATTGATTATATGTCTTGTTATAAATATCTATTGATTTGTTAATAATTCTTTTGGCAGATTCTGGGCCATCGATATCTAGAACGTAGGTTGTTTTTCCTTCTAAAGATTTGTAAACTTCGAAAAAGTGTCCCATTTCAGTAATGATATGCTGAGGTAATTCATGAATATCTTTGTACTGCGCGAGTGAAGGATCTCCTTCAGCAATGGCAATAATTTTTTCATCATTTTCATCTGAGTCTCTCATTTTAATCACACCGATTGGATAGCAATTAACTAAACTAAGTGGTTCTATGTCTTCTTGGCAAAGCACCAACACATCCAATGGGTCGTTATCTTCAGCAAGTGTTTTAGGTATAAATCCGTAATTGGCTGGATAATGCGTTGACGTAAACAATATTCTGTCTAAAATAATCATGCCTGTTTCTTTATCCAACTCATATTTCTTTTTGCTACCTTTTGAGATTTCAATACATGCGATGAATCGTTCTGGTTTGATTCTTTTTGAATCAATATCATGCCATATATTCATAATACCCTCCGTAATTATATTTTAACATGTAACTTATATAAACTTAATGTGTTACTTAATAATCCATGAATTGTCATTGGACCGACACCTTTAGGCACTGGAGTGATCCAGGTTGTTTTATGTCGAAGTGTTTCATAATCCGCATCACCAACTAATTTTCCATCTACCCTATTAATGCCAACATCAATAACAATAGATCCGTCTTTAACCATGTCACTTGTTAATAATTTTGGTCTGCCAACGGCAATGACGATAATATCTGCTTGTTTCGTGTACATAGAAATATCTTGTGTTTTGCTGTGACAAATTGTAATTGTTGCACCTCGGTCCATTAATAATCTTGCAATCGGAAAACCAACAATGTTGCTTCTCCCTATGATGACAGCATTCATCCCTTTAACATCAATTGAATATTCATCGATTAACTTGATGATGCCTAGGGGAGTCGCCGGAACAATGCCTTCCAAAGACTGATAAAGCTTTCCTTGATTAATCGTATGAAATCCATCTGCATCTTTGTTTTGTGAAATCGCATCAATAAGGGTTCTTTCATTAAGGTGATCAGGTAGTGGAAGTTGTAAAATCATACCGTCAACATCATGGTCATCATTAAGTGCTTGGATTATTTTCAAAACATTTTCTTGAGATGTGTTTTCATCTAGTTGATGTAATTCTGCAATAATACCAACGGCTTTTGCAGCACCGAGTTTACCTTTTATATATGATAAACTTGCCGGATGATTACCTACTAAAATAATCGCCAACTTAGGTGCTCTGTGTGTTTTTGTAAGCTCTAAAACTTCTGCTTTAAGTCTTTCATTGAGTTGTAATGCAATCTCTTTACCTTTTAAATCAGCCATATTATTCCTCTATAATTGATCCATCTTTTTGAAGTTTGAATCTAAGTGCTCTTGGTGTGCTATTTAATCCAGGCATGACCATAATCCCTTTAGTTTGTGCAACTAAGAATCCTGCCCCTAAAGATGGTCTAATTGAATTGATTTCGATGGTAAAGCCTTTTGGTCTACCTTTTACTTTTCCATCACCACTTAACGAAAGCGGTGTTTTAGCCATACATATAGGTAAAGTCCAACCAAGTTTTTCATATGTATTAATTTGTTTTTTTGCAAGATCTGATAATTTTATACTTTTTGCACCATAAATGTTTTTTGCAATCGTGTTGATATTTTGTTCAATATTTGAATACTCTTGATAAAGCGGATGAAGTGTTGAATTTTTCTCGGCTGCTTTAACGACAAGATGTGCTAAATTTTGCATGCCTTTCCCACCTTCTGAAAATCCTTTAGATAAAGCAATATCGTAATTATTATTCTTTGCCCAATCTAATATGGTTTGTACTTCTTCTTCATCGTCATTTTCAAAATGATTCACTGAGATGACAAAAGGTATGCCAAATGATTGGATATTTTCTATGTGTTTTTCAAGGTGTTCTATCCCTTTGGATAATGCAGATACATCTTTTCGATAATAATCATCTGCAAAGCCGTTGAGTTTGAGCGCACGTAATGTGACCACCAATACAATTGCGTTCAATTTTTTGTTTAAATTTGGTAATTTTAAATGAATGAATTTTTCCATACCTAAATCAGCACCAAATCCCGCTTCTGTAACAACATAATCTGCTAATTTAAGTGCAAGTTTTGTTGCGGCAATAGAATTACAACCGTGCGCAATGTTTGCAAAAGGGCCTGCATGAATAAATGCTGGAACACCTTCAAGCGCTTGTACTAGGTTAGGGTTTATCGCTTCTTTAAGTAATAAAACCATAGCGTCTGAACCTCCGAGATCTTTCACAAAAAGTGGTTCATTAGCGTCACTGTATCCTATAAGTATTCGATCAATTCTATTTTTTAAATCAAATATATCATTTGCCATGGCTAAAATTGCCATTATTTCACTTGCGGCTGTAATGATGAATTTATCTTTCCTAATGCTTGTTTCGATAGATCTTAGACCTCTATCGTTCATATCCATCACACGTGGCCAAACGACTCGATTAATGTTCAATTCATTTCCTTGGTGTATGTGGTTATCGATGAGTGCAGATAGTAAATTATTTGCAGACGTTACGGCATGAAAATCTCCAGTAAAGTGTAGGTTTATATCTTCTTCTGGCTCTACGCTTGATTTGCCTCCACCAGTTGCACCACCTTTAAGTCCAAACACTGGACCTAAACTTGGTTCTCTTAATGCAAGCATTGAGCGTTTACCGATAAATTTTAACCCTTGTGCCAACCCAATAGATGTCGTTGTTTTTCCTTCGCCTGATGGTGTAGGATTAATCGCTGTCACTAATATAAGTTTTCCGTCTTTTTTATCTTTCAGCTCATTATAAGCTTTTAGGTCTACTTTTGCTTTATACTTTCCGTATGGTAAAAAATAGTCCTCAGATATATTAAGTTGTTCGTAAATCTCTTTAATATCTCTCATATTCATACCCCACCTTTAAAGCTATTATATCATTTAGAAAAAGCTATTAATAGCTTTTCAAATAATTTAGATCCTATATATAACCAATGTTCTTCTAGTTTTTTTGTTGATATTTTCATCACGATACGTCCTCGTTCAAAATCGAGCTGAACTGGAATATCTGTTGATTTTGTTTCTGTAACTAGTTTTTTATTGTTTAATGCGTGCGTGGCCTCTAGAGAAAATGTAAACTTCACTTGCTCTAAACCGTGATCGGTTTTTATGATTCCTAGTTTATGTGATAATTTCTTGAATAGTTTTTCATACATGTAGAGTCTTAAATCACGATCAATGGGTCCAAAACGATCAATAAGTTCATCTTTCAATCTATTGATATCATCCATTGAATTGAGTTCGCTAATTCTTTTATGTATTTCAATTCTCACTTCATCAAATGGAACATATTCAGGATCAATATGTCTTGGTGCAAAGACCTCATTATCTTTGGGGTCAATCCCTTCAAATGCTGCTTTTCCGGTAACAGCCTCTTCAACTAGTTTTGTATATAACTCATATCCTACAGAATCAATAAAACCGGATTGTTCTTGGCCTAACAAATCCCCAGCACCTCTAATTGATAAGTCCCTTAACGCAATTTTATAGCCACTCCCTAAGGCAGTGAAATCTTCGATTGCTGTTAATCTTTTCCTTGCCTCATCGTTCATTGTATTCACGTTTTCGTAAAATAAATATGCATACGCGATTCTATCGCTTCGACCAACGCGTCCCCTTATTTGATATAGTTGTGATAAACCTAATTTATTCGCATCGTGGATGATCAGTGTATTGGTGTTTGGTATATCGATGCCTGTTTCAATGATTGTTGTTGAAATTAAAATGTCGTAGTCATGCTCAATAAATTCGGTGAGCGTTTCTTCTAACTCTTCTCTAGCGAGTTTTCCGTGTGCATAAGTAATTTTTGCATTTGGAACTAACTTTTGTAGTTTTTTTACCCTCCCTAACATGCCCTGTACGCGATTGAACAAATAAAAAACTTGTCCTCCTCTAGCGATTTCTCGATCGATTGCTTCTTTAATAAGTGCATCATTTCTTTCAACTAGATATGTTTGTACAGGATATCTATTTCTTGGAGGCGTTTCTATCATAGACACATCTTTTAAACCCATCATAGACATTTGAAGCGTTCGAGGTATCGGTGTTGCTGATAAGGTTAATGTATCAACATTTTGTTTTAATTCTCTTATTTTTTCTTTTTGCTCAACGCCAAATCTTTGTTCTTCGTCGATGATAAATAATCCCAGATCTTTAATGATAATGTCTTTTGATAAGATTCTGTGTGTACCGATAACAATATCAATCAACCCTTTTTTCAATTTATCAATCGTTTCTTTTTGCTCTTTCTTTGTAACAAATCTGCTTAAAAGACCAACGCTGATACCAAATTTCTCAAAGCGTTCTTTAAATGTATAATAATGTTGTCTTGCAAGCACGGTTGTTGGCACTAATACAATCGTCTGTTTCGCATTTGCAACACATTTAAATGCTGCTCTTAATGCAACTTCTGTTTTCCCAAACCCTACATCCCCGCAGATTAGTCGGTCCATAGGTTTTGCTTGTTCCATATCGTGTAACGTTTCAATGATTGCTTTTTCTTGATCTTTAGTTGGTTGATACGGAAAATCTAAAGCAAAGCTAGCCTCTAAATCCTCAATTTGTTTAAAGGATGTTCCTTGTACTTGTTCTCTAGCGCTATATAATTTAATGAGTCGATCTGAGAGATCTTTAATTTTTGCTCTTACGTCAGCTTTTGTTTTCGACCAAACTTTAGACCCCAATTTAGATAGTTTTGGGTGTAACCCTTCTTTTACTGAATACTTTAGTACTCTGTCAATTTGATCAACTGGAACATATAAAGATTCTTCATTAGCATAGACGAGCTGCAAATAATCCCTTTTTTCTCTTCCTAATTCCATTGTTTTTAAGCCAACATACTGTCCAATGCCATAATCATAATGTACGACAAAGTCACCAATTTCCAGTTCATGAATGTCTCTGATTTTTGTTGCTTGATTTAAAACGGAACGATACTGTGTACGATATGTTCTTTTCTTGTTAAAAATTGATTGTTCTTCTAAATAAACAACTTGTTTGTTTGCGTCTCTAAATGATCCTAAAATCACATTGTCTGTATATTCAATATTTAAGATAGCTTCGTACGCTTTAACTTGGTTTGTAAAAACTTCTTTCAAATGTTTTGTTGGTATATAAACATACACTTTTTTGTTGTTTGATGCCTTCAAATCGTGTATGAGTAAATTTATGTTTTGTTTATATGGTTCTACAGGATAAATATTTAAGTGATGTCCTTCTTCATGAAGCAATTGCGTTTCGAAAATTCGATCCTCATCTCTTATCGAGTTATGAATGGTGCGTTGGTTTAAAAATTTAGTGAAATACTCTCCGTTCATTGTGGTTTTGTAAGTCTTTAAATCAGATATTTTATTTTGTTCATTGAGTTCCATTTTTGACATATCGATAACAATCGTTTGATAGACATTGATGTAGTCAAACAGTGTGTATATTCTATCTGTGAAAAGAGGAATGTATAAGGATAATGTTTCTAAATGTTTCCTTTGTTCAATATAATCGATATCAATAGAAAGTTTTTCAATTTCCTTTGATGACAAGGTTTGATTTTCAATATCGTGGTTTAATTTGTTTAATACTTTGTTTTTAAGTTCTTCAGTGTAAAAAAGTTCATTGAGTGGCATAATTTCTATCGTCTCGACTTTTTCTTTTGATCTTTGTGTAACAACATCAAAAAACTTTATCGTTTCTAAGGTTTCACCAAAAAAGTCTAAACGAATTGGATGCTCGTATTGGAGAGAATAAAAATCAATGATATTTCCTCTAACTGAAAAGTCGCTTGGTTTTTCTACTGTATGAGCGTGTTGATAACCGTTTCTTACAAAAAACTCTGCAATGTTTTCTCTTTTATATTCTTGGTTTAAGATTAAAGACAGTTGTGCATGTTGATAATCTTCTGGTGCAAGTTGTGGCAACCCTAATCCCTCTTGATTAGTGATGACAATAAATGGTTTATTTGTCATTAATTGGGTCAGCGTATAAATACGTTCACTTTTAAATTCAGGACTTCCAAGAGCCATCATATGTGTAAGTGTTTGATCAGCTGGGTAAAACAAAATATGTTTAGAATCAACAATTTGTTGTATCGTATCATAATATTGTTGTGCTTGAGATAAGTTAGGGCATGCAATAACAAGTGTTTTGTTTTGTGTTTTGAAATGTTCTGCAATTAAATATATGTTGTATTCGTGTGTTGTATGGTGAAAAACCAGCGTCTTATAACGCCGGTCATCAAGTTTTTTTATATGTTCTTCGTTGACAAAGTTTAACACTCTATGCCTCTGATTTTTTCTTATTAAATGTTGTCATGATATCAACAAATGGTTCCCCATCGACAAACATTTCGATGATTTTTTCGGTTTGAATCATTATATCTTTTAGCGTTTCAGTCTCGCTATTTTTAAAGTCGGATAAAACATATTTATCTAGTGGCATTTTGTGTGGAGCACTAATGCCTATTCGTACTCGTTTAAAAAGATTGGTGTTCAGTCTATCGATAATATGTCGAAGTCCGTTTTGTCCACCGTGTGAACCTTTTTCTCTTAATCTTAAATATCCAAAATCAATATAAATATCATCAACAAACACTAAGATATCACTGACATCAATGTCATAATAGTTCATCACTTTTTTGATTGCATCACCAGATGCATTCATATAGGTTGATGGTTTCAATATGATATAGTCTTCTTTTCTATCTTTAAAAATTCCTATTTCACCTAAAAATCGCTCTTTGTGGAGCAATTTTTCTTTTCGTTGATGTAGATAATTGTCTATCATAATAAAGCCAGCATTGTGTCTCGTCATCAAGTATTTGCTACCGGGATTACCAAGACCAACAATGAGTTTCATCGAGATTTACCTTGATTAGATAATCGGTCAAACAATTGGCTAATCGGTAAATCGTTGACAACGTGGATGATAGATTGGCCGAGTAAAGGTCCAATTGAAATTTGCTTAATTTTTGTTGTATCCGTTAAATTGTGATGAATTGTATCCGTCACGATAACTTCTTTTAAAACTGATTTTTCAATTTTTTGAATGGCGTCACCTGAGAAAACTGCATGTGTTGCAACAGCACAAACGCTTTTCGCTCCTGCTTTTATCAGTTCTTCTGCACCTTTACACAACGTTCCAGCAGTATCAATAATGTCATCAATCATGATTGCATCTTTACCTTCAACGTCACCGATGATGTTTTGTATAGACGATTGATTTGGTTTGGGCCTTCTTTTATCGATGATTGCAAGCGGTGCGCTTAAAGCATTAGCCAGTGTCCTAGCACGAGTTACTCCACCGTGGTCCGGAGAAACAACAACAATGTTTGATGCATCATGTGTTTTTAAGTAATTTTCTGCTAATAATGAGCCTGCAGGAAAATTATCAATAGGAATATTAAAAAAACCTTGAATTTGAGCAGCATGTAAATCGATAGTCATTACTCTATCTATCCCTGATGTTTCCATTAAATCTGCGACTAGCTTAGCCGTGATTGGTTGTCTTGATTTTGATTTTCTATCTTGTCTAGAATAACCGTAATACGGCATAATGACCGTTAATGATTTTGCAGATGCTCTTTTAATTGCATCCGCCATAATTAGCAACTCCATTAAGTGTTCATTTGCTGGTGATGAGGTCGATTGTATCACAAATACATCATGCCCTCTTACACTTTCATCGATGTTTACTGTTACTTCGCCATCGGCAAATTGATATACCTCGACGTTTGCAAGATCAACATGTGCGGTTGATGCTATTTTTTCAGCCAAAGGACGATTTGAACTTAAGGTAAATACCTTGACGTTTTTTCCGTTAATTATTGACATATCGGCCACCTCAATCAATATTATACATGAAATTTTTCTTAATATGTGAACATTCCATAAAAAAACACACTGAAAGAACAGTGTGTTATCATTAGTGTCTTAGATGTGTATTATTCAACAGGTGGATTATCTTTAAGATCTTGGTATTCTTTTACAATCGCATCTTCTATCATACGTCTCATGTCCGCATGAATTGGATGAGCAATGTCTCTAAAATTGCCGTTAGGTGTTTTTTTACTAGGCATTGCAACAAAGATTCCGCTTTCACCTTCGATAATACGAATGTCATGAATGACAAATGCATCATCAAAAGTTATCGTCGCAACTCCGCGCAGTCTACTTTCGCTCTCAACAATTTTAACTCTAACGTCTGTGATCTTCATCCTATTCCTCCACATCTTGATTAATTATCTTGATTATACCATATAAACAAGTCATTTCAATAATTTGTCGCTTGTTTAAGGCATCTATTAATGTTTGTTGAATCAAAAAATCATAGTTGAAGGCTTATGTAAGCGTTTTTATCATAAGTTGAGTTGACGTTTTATTTCAAGGAAATTATGTAAATTTAACGCCTCTGCCCTGATATTCGTTTTTAAATCAAGGAAATCAAGACTTTGGATTATACGTTCTTTCGACAGATCAAATTGTTCCGACAAGTTATTCACTAGTGTTTTTCTTTTTTGTTTAAAACATGCTTTAACAAATTGATTAAATGCCGGATCAATCTTGTTTTTAGGTGTAAATTTAATAACAACACTGTCTATTTTAGGAACCGGATAAAACATTTTTTTATGAACCTTTAAGAGTTTTTCAATGTTGTATTGATGTTGAAGAATGACAGATAATGCGTTATATTCTTTCGTATTTGGTTTTGCCACGATACGATGTCCAACCTCTTCTTGCATCATCAGTGTAATGCTTTGAATTCGCTCAATTTCAGCTAACTTAAAAATAATTGGCGTTGTAATGTTATATGGTATATTTCCAATGACGTGAAATGATTCAGCTATGTGTCTTAAGTCGACAGCTAATATGTCGTCATAAACGACTTCTAGTACATTGTTGTTATCTTCTATTGCATCCAGAGTTGGTTTTAGCGTCTGATCAATTTCAAATGCCATTACTTTATTGGCAACTTTGATGAGATGCTTCGTAAGTGCACCCATACCTGGGCCAATTTCAACAACAAAAGAATTTTCTACACGCGCAAGTTGAACAATTTTCTTTAATAGATTTTCATCTCTAATAAAGTTTTGACCAAACTTTTTTTTAAATTGATGGTTCATAGTAGGTCCTCAATTTCTCTCTTCGTTATACCTATCATATTCAGTCTTTTGTACATTGTTTTTGCATTAACAATACCTAAGTGTAGCGTTTTTGCTAATTTATTTCTTTTTTGTGTCGATGCTTCGCTGCCTTGCAAATCCAATTCAATGAATTCTCTTTTTGATATCGATTGTTCTTTTCTTTTACTTAAACGATGATTTAGCGCTTGATCTAAATCTTCTTTTTTCATATGCTCAATGCCAACTTTTTTCTTATATCTTGCTTTCTCTATTTCAACAAAAATATGTTGGACTTCATTGAGTTCTTGTTCAAGTATTTGTCTAATTTTGTTTCCTGGGTAGTCTGGATCAAGCAACAAAACAATATCAAATATTTCTTGATATTGCTTTAAAAATTCTAAACGATCTTTGTTGATGGCACTCCCCCCAACCGAGATCGTTTCAATATGTGGATACAATTTTTTTAAATGCATTTCATCATGAATGCCTTCTACAACAAACAATGTTGTTTTCATATGCAAAAAAGTGCCATTTTTGGCACTATTCGTTAATGGTATAAGATTTTACTAACATGGCTTCATCTCCTGTATTGAGCACAAAGGCACTTCCATCATCCGTATCTAAATGACAATCCAATGCATACTTTGGACTCACTCGACATAAAACATTTTCTAAAATTCCAGGCTTTTCGCCTTCTACTTTGATTGCAACAATATCGCCATTATTGACACCAAAATAAGTTGCGTCTTCTGGAGCAAAATGAATATGGCGATCTGCAATAATTACACCTTCAGTTAAAACAACACTACCTTCCGGTCCAACAATTGTGCACGGACCACTATTAGCGACATCGCCTGAAGATCTTACTGGAGCTTCAAATTGATTTCTCAGTGCATCGCTTCTTGAGATTTCAATTTGTGAAGCTGGCCTTATTGGTCCTAAAATTCTTACATTTTTAATGACTTTTCCTGATGGTGAAATCACATCTATTTTTTCATTTGCGGCATATTGTCCAGGTTGGCTGAGTGGTTTAAACTCTGTGAGTTTATATCCTTTACCAAATAAAATTTCTAAGTGTTCTTGAGTTACGTGTGCATGTCTACCTGATATACCTATTGGAATTTTTTTCATATTCGTCACCCGGATAGTATCATACCATATACACAACAATATTTCAACGTTTTATGTTACAATAAAGCCAAGAGAGGTAGACCCGTATGAAAACAGTTTTTGAAAAAATAAGAGACCGTGAGATTCCTTCATACATAATTTATGAAGATGACCAGGTGATGGCATTTTTGGATATCACACAAGCAACCAAAGGTCATACGCTTATTGTGTCAAAAACAGCCTATAAAGATTACTTGGATACACCCGATTCTGTGTTATCTCATATGGCTTTAATTACAAAAAAAGTGATGGCATCGTTGCAATCACTTTATCACCCAGAAGGATTTAATGTATTAAATAATTTAAATGATT
>JBMTKL010000013.1:0-12126 GCA_049439405.1 Acholeplasmataceae bacterium
TGGTTATACCAAAGCTTTTCACACATTTGGAAAATCGATACCAATTACAGGTGTTGCAGGAGATCAACAAGCAGCACTTTTTGGTCAACAAGCCTTTGAAAAAGGCACGGTTAAAAATACGTATGGTACAGGATGTTTTATATTAATGAATACAGGTGACGTTCCTGTAACATCTGAAAATGGCTTATTAACAACACTTGCATGGGTTATAGAGGGTAAACCTACATACGCACTGGAAGGATCAGTCTTTGTAGGAGGATCTGCCGTTCAATGGTTAAGAGATGGTCTGCATCTTGTTGAAACAGCGAGTGAAACAGAAGCGCTAGCTACTTCATTAAAATCAAATGAAGGTGTGTATTTAGTCCCTGCTTTTGTTGGACTTGGAACCCCTTATTGGGATTCAAAAGCTAAAGGTGCAGTGTATGGAATTACCAGAGGTACTGATGAAAGACATTTTTCAAGAGCTGCGCTTGAATCAATCGCATATCAATCCATGGATGTTATTGAAGTGATGAGAAAAGATAGTGGTATCGACGTGAAACTATTAAAAGTTGATGGTGGTGCAACAGCAAATCAGTTTTTAATGCAATTTCAATCTGATATTTTAGGTATTGAGATAGTAAGACCGTCACAACTTGAAACCACTGCTTTAGGTGCATACTATTTAGCAGCATTATCTAGTCGTATGTTTCAACACTTAGATGCACTAAAAGATTTAAACCCGGTTGATAATAAATTTTTACCCACAATGCCTAAAGAATTAAGAAGAAAAAATATTCAAGGATGGCATGAAGCGATCGAAAGAACGAAGACAAAATAAAAACACACGTTTGTGTGTTTTTTTTATATAAATAACTCATGTTTATCAACATACATATCTAAATAATATTTTACAAATTTAGCATCGACACTGACATCCACATACTCATGATGATGATTTCTTAAATGAATACATTTTAAGTAATGGATAGGTTCTTTAAAAGTTTGTTCATATCCGAGTTTATATAAATTAAGTTGTAATTTTAAATGATCTTGAAACAAATGAGCTGTACGTTTAACATCAGCAATCCCTTTTCCTTTTATATGAGGAGATTCTACGACCATGTCAAATCTTCCGGCACATATAATCATACCGTGATGTTTTATAACGACCATTTGTTCGCTTTTTTTCACTTCAAACTGATGTTGTCGTTTAAGTTTTCTATAATATTTAAATTCTAATAAGTCAGACATTTCACCCGCCACTTCAAATTGTTCAATGGCATCATGAAGTTCGGTACCTCTAAGTGCTGCACGTCTTAAAATTTCAGGATCGACATTTCTATATGTTTGAGGCAGGACATCTTTAATCAGTTGTGTGACACTAATGACAGGTTTACCGTCTACTGCATATGTATGTGTTTCAGAATCAAAAGTGACTAAATGTTCACCGACTTGAACCGTTTCAATCATGGCTTTCTCCTATTTCTATTTAACCATAAATCGATAAAATATAATGATTTTTATATGCTATAATGGAGCCAAGGAGTAATCATATGGTGCTTAAAGTTGAACAATTAACAAAATATTATGGTAAATACAAAGGCATTCAAGATGTATCTTTTACTGTAGAAAAAGGCAAAATATTAGGGTTTATTGGACCAAATGGTGCTGGTAAATCAACCACGATTAGAACCATTTTAGGTCTTTTAAAAGCATCATCAGGTCATGTTGAAATGTTTGATGAAGTGATCGATGTTGAATCCGTATCTAAAGTTTTAAAAAAAGTAGGGTATATGTCAAGTGAGTCACAATTTTATAACAATATGACAGTTAAAGATATTATTAAACTTGCACTCGATATTCACGAATACAAAAGTACAGAATATCAAGAACATCTCGTGAGTACTTTTGATGTACCACTTGATAAAAAGTTTTCTGAATTATCATTTGGAAACAGAAAAAAAGTATCAATTGTATGTGCTTTACAGCATCAACCAAAACTTCTTATTTTAGATGAACCAACGAATGGTCTTGATCCACTCATGCAAATTTTATTTTTTAAAGAAATAAAGGCGTTAAATGAACAGTTCAAAACGACCATTTTTTTATCAAGTCATCATTTAAAGGAAATTGAAAATTACTGTGATGATTTTATGTTTATTAGAAACGGTGAGTTAATTTCACAAAGCCAAATTGATCAATTGCTTAATCAAACCTTCATTAAAGTTCATATTAATGAAAAAGTTACACTTCCTAAAGATGATAAAATCAGTATTCAAACGTCATCTGAATTAAAAACAAGTTTTATATACAAAGGTAAGATGAAGACATTGTTATCGTTACTGATGTCATTAAAGGTCAATGATATCGAAATATTAAAGCCTGATCTAGAAGAACTTTTCATGACTTTATATGAAGTTGAAGGAGTGAAATAATATGGTATTTAAACACGAATTAAAACAACAACTCGGCGGATTTCTCATCTGGACTGGCGTAATTGGTGCATTAATTTTCGCATTTATGCTGATGTTCACATTATTTGAAGGTGAGCTCGAAGGGTTTACTGAGATCTTAGACTCCATGGATGTCATTTTAGACATGTTTGGGATGGCAAATTTAGATATTTCAACCATTGAAGGATGGTTTGGTGCTGATGCATCATTACTATTACTCATTGGTGGGGGTATGTATGCGACACAATTAGGGATGCGTGTATTGTTAAAAGAGGAAGCTGAAAAAACAGCAGACTTTTTACTCACAAATCCTATTGCAAGAACACATGTTTATGTCACCAAATATTATGCGAATGTTTTATATGTAGTGATATTTAATATGATTTCATTCATCATAACATGGATATCAATTGTTATTATTGAAGAGCCATTTCCAGCCTTTTTAATGATATTATATTTCATCTCTAATTGCGTATTAATGCTTGTCTTAATGACCATCGCATATGGTGCATCTGCATTTTTAAGAAAAGCACCTAACGGAATCGCATTTGGACTCGCGATTGCATTATATGTCATGAATTCAGTGACAAATGTGTCAGAGGAATTAAACTTTCTTAAATATATTTCACCATTCGTAATCAATGAGTCAGGAGTCATCTTTAGTGAAGAAACTCTACAATTTGGATTTATAGGCTATTATAGCGTAATCGCATTATTAGTATTTTTTACCGGATGGATGTATTACAAGAAAAAAGACATTTATACATAGAAAGGTCATGTATGAAAAAATATTTTAAATTAGGATTAGGGCTTCTCATTCCTATATTACTTGTATTACAAGTATTAGTGTGGGCGTACAATTTCTTTTATAACATCACCATAGAATATTTACCTGAGACGATTGAATATCAATGGTGGTTCGTTGTGATTGCATTACTAGCTGCAGTCATCTTTGTGTTTATCATAGGGTTACTTTTCTCACTGTTTGCACCACTCAGATGGATGAAGCAACGCTTTGACAAACACGTAATTAATAGAATACCAGTCGTCAATAAAATTTATAATTTCGGTAAAGATATTAGCGATAGTTTTATTAGTGATATTAAAGAAGATGGTGACCTTCAAGTGGTTGAAGTCGATTTCGGTGGGATGAAAATGTTAGGGGTGCTTACGGATCCTAAAAATAATATTGTATTTGTGTTATCAAGTCCATCTCCTTTAACAGGGTTTACGTTTAAAACTGAAAAGTATACAAAATTAGATATATCATTTATGGATGCTGTCCAAATTAATACCTCACTTGGTCGAATTAATGGTCATCAATGGAAATGAAGGATAAGTCTGATATTCGCCTTGGTATTATGGGTTGTGGTGCGATTGCGCATGCAATGGCAGAAGCAGCATTACACACCCCACATATCATTCTTTCTGCAGTTGCTTCAAGATCACTCGTCAAAGCAGAGAGATTTAACGAAAAGTATCATGCACCTTATGTGTTTGATTCTTATGAAGCTATGGTAAAAAGTGATGCCGTTGATTTAATTTATATCGCTACACCTCACGGACTTCATCATGAACATATCAAACTTTGCTTAGATCATCATAAACATGTGTTATGTGAAAAAGCATTTACGATCAATGCTGAACTTGCTAGACCTTTGATTCAACAAGCAAAACAAAAAAAATTATTTTTAATGGAAGCGATGTGGACAAGGTTTCTACCTTCAACTCAAATGATTCAAGATGTCTTAACTTCTAAGTTACTCGGTGATATTCAATCCGTTTCAATAAATTTTGGATCAAGAATGTCATATGATGCGTCATCAAGATTATGGAATCCTCGATTAGGTGGTGGCGCATTACTAGATATTGGTGTTTATCCACTTACGATGATGTCTTTATTATTTGGTAAACCTGAATCCATGCATTCAACGGTTGAATTTACACCAAATGGTGTAGATCAAAAAGCGACGTTAAAACTAACATATCATGGGTTTGATGCCATACTCAATATTTCATTTATTGAAGATTTAAGTCCTAACGCGCTTATTATTAATGGGAGTCAAGAGACACTTGTTAGTGACCGATTTTGGATGTCTTCCTCTGTTTCTCTCATGCAATCCAATGAACAATTTGATTTTCCATTTGATGTCAATGGGTATGAATATGAACTTTATGAATCAGCATTAATGATTCAAAATCATCACATTGAACATCCGATAATGAGCCATCAAATGACACTTGATATGCTTGAATGGATGGATGAAATTAGAGCGTCATGGGGATTAAAATATCCAGTTGAATAAATGAATCCAGTTATATCTGTTTTACAAATACCAAATCTTGAGATAAAATAAAAGAAAAAGGAGTCAGTTTATGATTAGTCAAAAAGAGATTGTAACCATTAACAACTATCCTGGTAAAGAAGTGACTGAAGTATTAGGGTATGTCAAAGGATCTGTTGTTCAATCTAAACATGTAGGTAGAGATTTCATGGCAGGATTGAAGACCATCGTTGGTGGAGAATTAAAAGGCTACACTGAAATGTTAGAAGAGGCAAGACAAATTGCCACAGAAAGAATGCTACAAGAAGCGGATGCTTTAGGTGCAGATGCAGTGATTGGATTTAAAATTCAAACGAGTGCGGTTACTCAAGGTGCATCAGAAATTATTGCTTATGGAACCGCAGTTAAATTCAAATAAACTTAAGCATCAACCGACGTCAAACCGTAAGATATTGATGATGACAGGGTTGTTACTTCAATTATATTTTTTACTCATTGCACTACCGAGTGTGACCTCGTTATTTTCAGAGGTTTTAAGGTCATTAGAAGCCTTTGACTTTTTTGATATGAATGACCAGATTGCGCTCATACAACTGCAATTATTTATTGAAAATATGACAGATGGTGTAGAAGTGATTGTCATCATTATGAGTACCATTGTTTTGATTAATGCGGTATTGTTTGTGCTGCTTGTTCTTGGTAAATGGACACCCAAACAAGCAAAAACCATCTATTTATATCAAGGGATTATAGGGATCATTTTACTCATGATTCAGCCTCTAGCAGGGATACTATATATTTATAGTGGCTTTGGTGGGTTTCAATCGGTTGAACTTAGTGAAACCAATATTAGACAAGGGATATAAAAATAAAGACTTAAGCATCCGCTTAAGTCTTTTTATTCAATAATAACTGTTCAAACATCATTGTTTTAAATGAAGGGATGTCCATGTTTATAATCTTTTCTATAAAATCGTCGTTAAGTTTACTTGTTGTTTTAGATATGACATTCGTTCTGTAACACAAGTACTTCATAAAATAAATGTTTCTGTTTTGAATATCTTGTTGATAATGAAAAATCATCGCTTTATGAAAATACCCCGCATAAATATAAATGGCATCCAGCCAAAGTTGGGTTACACTGGTAGCGTGTGTGGCGAGTGTGATATAGATATCTTTATCAAACAATGGATTATTCATGAGTGTTTGTAAGTATTGGTCAAACATTACATTATAAAGTGAGATTTGAATTAAATGCAAGTCATGATTCAGTAACAATGATTGGATGTCTTTATGATCAAACACGAGCTGAGTAGGTACATATCGGTGAAATAATATAATTAATGCGAGTGCTTCATTAGAATCAAATGGGTGCGATTCATAATATGAAACTAGAGACGTAAGGTGTTTGATAAACGTTGTCTTGTCTAATTGACCTGTTTTGAATTCATACCACCTTAAATAGGCATCAACCAACATGAGTAATTGTTCATGTGCATTTTTATATGGTAACAATTTTTCATAATAAGGTTTTGCAAGCTCAAGTTCATCAAAGTGTACATAAGTAATGAGTTCGATAATGCCAGAAGGCGAACGTTTTACAGTTAATGTGTACACTAAAATGTCAGTGAAATCAACACCTAAACGTTCAATTAACTGTTCAATGGTCGTGAGTGGGGCACTAAGTTCTTGATTTAAATATCTACGGTAACTTCTTTCTGAAGTGATGTCTGCAATAAAGATTTCAAGAGGGAGTTGCTTTTGCTTTCTGATTTCATCAATCATTTGTATATATAGTACGGCATCTTTTTGATTCATGAGGATACCTCGTTAAGTAAGGCATAGCCTTGCTTAATCCCTTCATCTAAAATCGTTTTAATATCTGAACGATTTAAAAGAGATTGAGTAAAAGGTTCATTGACGTAGGTTTCAAAATAACCATGTGACATAATGAATGATAAATAATAATAAACAAATCTACGATATTTAGGTGTATCATTGGTTTCTTCATAATGCATGATTGCATAGGTTAGAAAATCTTTATAACCTGGTTCTAAATGACTATTCACGGTATGCGCTAATGATAATTCAATGAGTGGTTTTAAATGATCTTGATATGTTTGCTTTAAGCGATCGTTAGAAAATAATGTTTTTGTAAGTACTTGAATTGCTCGATTCATGTCAGCTGAGTGTTTTAATGAGATGAGAGACTTCTTTTGAGTGATGACATCAAAAATGATAGGTATCATCACAGACTGTTCGTTTATATCGGTATCTTCTAACAGTAAAAGGAGCACTTCTAAATGTTGCCGGTCGATCACTTGATGTCTAGATAAGGATTCAAAGTCGATACGTTCTTTGGCAAAAGCGAGGTAACTAGATTTCGATATTTTCCCTTTTAAATATAAATATTTTTGGACTAATATAGGTAAATAAAGTGTGCCTATATGTGTTTGATACGCATCATGATCCATCTCTTCAAATAGTTTATCAGCCTCATCAAGTTGACCGGTTTGAATATAATGCTCTAAATAAATTTCTTGTTGAAAATCGACCGATGTTTTATTGAGCGCATACATTAAAAAGTCTCCCATTTGCATATTGAGATTTTTAACAAGTTCAACAAATACATTAAAAGGGAGCGATTGTTGTTCATTGATGTAGCGTCTATAATTACGTTCCGAGATGATATTGTCCGTGAAATCAGACACTTTTATCTTTTTAGACTGTCTTAATTCTTCAAGTAGTTTTGTAAGTCTTTCTTTTTTTATCATATGTTCCCCTTTGTTTCATTGTATACTAAGTGCATCTATTTATTCAAAATAAAGAGAAATAGGTAAGCGCAAATGTTAAAATTTTCTTAAAATCGGACATATATGCCGTAGTCAAGACTGATTTTTTATGATTTAATGACACATGTAGAGCGTGGGCTCTCAAGATAGGGGGGTAATGGGGGAAACCTATCGTTAACCATCTGTACTTTGGTATGGGTGGTTTTCTTTGTGCACATGTTATAATTGATTTGAGGTACATCAATGAAACCATATACAGAGTCACATCATACATTTGATACGTATAAAGATAAAGGACTTAACGATCAAGAGGTCATCAATTCAAGAAAAGAACACGGCCAAAATGAGCTTGAAAGTCATGAAAAACACTCAATCTTTCAGATGATCGTTAAAGAACTGTTTCAATACTTAAATATCTTACTACTTGTTGCAGCTATCATTTCGATGGTTGCGAGTGGTCATTTAACAGATGGTCTTTTTATTATTGCCATTGTCATATTTAATACCATATTGAGTGTTGTCCAAGAAAACAATGCTTCTAAGGCTGTGGATGCGCTTAAAAAAATAAGTCAATCTCACGCCAAAGTGAAAAGAAATGGTGGGGTCAAGTTAATTTCCAAAGAAGAGATCGTTGTTGGTGATGTCATTTTAGTTGAAGCAGGTGATGTCATGCCTGCAGATGTAAGATGGATAGAAGTCGTGAATTTAACGATTGATGAAAGTGTCTTAACTGGAGAATCTGTTCCTGTCATGAAAGATTATTCAGCTGTGCTTGATGAAGATATACCTCTAGGTGACAGAACAAATATGGGATATGCAAGTACGATTGTCACCTATGGACGTGGTATCGGTGTGGTCACGACTATTGGTATGAACACAGAAATGGGTCAAATTGCAGATATGATTCAATCTGTAGAAGATGTGGATACGCCACTTCAAGTCAAAATAAAAGCATTAGGAAAATTTTTAGGGACATTATCGATTGCAGTCGTCATCATCATTTTCATTGTCGGATATCTTCAAGGACAAGATATCTTAGAACTTTTTTTAGTGAGTGTTAGTTTAGCTGTTGCAGCAATTCCAGAAGGCTTACCGCCTGTTATTACTGTTGTTTTAGCGTTAGGCATGAGAAAAATGGCAAAAAAGAAGGCCATTGTCAAAGCGTTATCTGCTGTAGAATCATTAGGAAGTGTGACTGTTATTTCATCGGATAAGACTGGGACATTAACGCAAAACAAAATGGTTGTTCAAGAGGTCTATGATTTAAAACAAATGATTCAAGTGACTGGACATGGTTATGATTTCCAGGGTGAAATGTCAGATAAAAATGACAACACAAAGTGGATGGCAAGAATTTCTGCTTTGTGTAGTGACGGTGTGATTCGTGAAGATCAAGCCATTGGTGATCCGACCGAGCTTGCACTCATTGCGTTTGCAGAGAAACATGGGATTCACCATCAAACATACCGAAAAACATATCCAAGAATTGATGAAATACCTTTTGATAGTGAACGAAAAAGAATGTCAACAGTTCATAAGATTGATGGTGAAACATATGTGTTAGTCAAAGGTTCACCTGATGGTTTACTCAATGTGTCAAAGACATGTCTTATTGAAGGTCAAGAAGTTAAACTAGATGAAACAATGAAGACTTCGATATTAAACGCGTATGAAAAGATGGCTTCAAAAGCTTTAAGAGTGTTAGGGTTTGCGTATAAAAAAGTGACAGAGGATCGCTCAGAAAGTGAGTTAGTTTTTGTTGGGCTTGCGGGTATGATGGATCCTCCAAGAGAAGAAGTAAAAGAAGCCATTCGGATTTGTCATCAAGCCGGAATAAAAGTCGTCATGATTACAGGTGATCATCCAATTACTGCGAAAGCCATTGGTGTATCACTAGGTATGATTCAACCCTCAAGTCAGGTCTTAACAGGTCATGACATTAATCAATTATCTACGCAAGCCTTAACGGAAGCAATCAATCAAGTAAGTATTTTCGCAAGAGTGTCACCACAGCATAAAGTCACCATCGTCAAAGCACTTCAACAACATGGCGAGATCACATCAATGACAGGCGATGGTGTTAATGATGCACCAGCACTTAAACAAGCCAATATTGGTGTTGCGATGGGTATCACAGGTACTGATGTGTCTAAAGAAGCAGCAGATATGGTCTTAATGGATGATCATTTTACAACCATTGTGGATGCAGTAGAAGAAGGACGTGTGATTTTTTCTAACATTAAAAAGTTCGTTTCTTATTTAGTGAGTTGTAATGTAGGTGAAGTCCTACTTATTTTTGTTGCGATGCTCATAGGTTTTGGAAGTCCATTACTTGCCATACAAATTTTATGGATTAATTTAATTACAGATACCTTACCAGCCTTTGCATTAGGTCTTGAACCTAAAGAAAAAGATGTCATGAATAGACCACCGTTAGACCCTAAAGCACCGATTATTGATCGTTTTATGGGTATCACGATTATATTTCAAGCCATCTTTTTAGCAACCGCAGTTTTATTCAGTTATTATTTCGGAAAAACAATGATAGGAGATTCGGTTCAATACGGTCAAACATTCGCCTTTATCACAATTATTTCTGGTGAACTACTTCGATCTTTTAGTGCAAGATCAGCAAAAACTTTTGTCTTTAAGATGAATCCTTTTAGTAATAAATATGTGAATCTTGCTGTTTTTGTTGGATTTATCTTACTTATTATTGTTGTGTATGTTCCAGGTATTAATACGCTCTTTCAAACGAATGTGAATCTTCCATTTATTCATTTCTTATTCGCGATATCTCTTGGATTCATTCCTTTATTAGGTGGTGAGATTGCGAAACTATTTAAAGTATAAAAAAAAGACTTCTCAGCTGAGAAGTCTTTTATTTTTAATCATCGTATTCTGAATATAAGAAGGTACCACTTAAGTCAAAGTATCATTCTAAATCATTAACGAGTTCTACTTCATATAATCCGCATTCCATGTCAATTTCATCAACAGATACATTTGGATAATTTGCTTGGATGTAATCTAAGATGGCTTGAGGTAGACCAGTTGTTGACACATATTCATCGTCATCATCTTCATAACATCCTCCTATGATGTCATTAGTATAATGTGTTAAAATGAAAATATGATGAAAGACTCACAAATCATGATAAAAGAGTGGAACCATGTTAGAAAAAGATTTATTTAAGCCAATTAAATATTTTTTTGAAACGATGAACTATGAAGTCAAAGCTGAAGTCAAACATATGGATGTTGTCATTAAAAAAGATGAACAATTTGCTGCCATCGAACTTAAAACAGTCCTCAATATCACTGTAATCGCTCAAGCTGTTAAAAGACAAAGTATTGTTGATACTGTGTATATAGCAATCCCGAAACCTACGAAGCAAGTCTTGTCTTCTAAAACGATGAAAGATAAGATTACATTACTAAAACGATTATCTGTAGGTTTATTGTTAGTTGATGCTGATAAAAATCAGGTTGATATTTATTTGGAACCGCTTGTGTATCCTATTAAGAGACATAAAAAAAGACTTGTAAGACTTAAAGAAGAGTTCAATCAAAGACAACTTTCAATAAATACAGGTGGTGCATCACGCACTAAAATTATGACGGTTTATAAAGAACATGCATTAATCATATTACATGCGTTAAAAGAAACACCAAAAACAGCAAAAATAATCAAAAAAGAAGTCGCATTTAATAAAGTGTACCCTATTTTATATAAAAACTATTATGGTTGGTTTCAAAGACTAGGACAGGGTTTATATGCACTGACGCCTTTGGGAAAAAAAGCACTTACATCATATCAAAAAGAAATTGAAATACTCATAAAATACGCTAATCAATAGGTTTTATAATCATTAAGTCATGATACAATAAAACTAAAGAACACATACAAAGGAGCATATCATGATTCAACAAGTCAAAAAACGAGCGAAACAATCTTTAAAAGGTAATTTTGGTTTAGCACTACTGGGGTTACTTATTTTCTCAATCGTTACAGGGATTATTAATAGTTTAGCATCACGTGTCATTCCTGGATTCGATGAAAACTATTTTAATCAATTTCAAGGCAATCTAAGTCCTGAACAGATACAGTCTCTTCTTTCAGATTTAGGTATTAGAATTGTATTATTTGTTATCTTATCGATTGCAGTCAATATCTTACTCACGAGTATTATTCAATTAGGTTTAATACGTTATTTCAATCAATTTTCATTGAGTAAAGAACCATCACTTGAGATGTTATTTTTTGGGTTTAAAGAATCATATACATTTAAACTTAAATCATTAGTACTTGTGAGTATTTATGCATTTGTTTGGTTTTTACCATACACGCTTTTCGTCACTGCAGGGACGTTATTATCAAACAGTGCTCTAGCTGCTGTCAGTATTGTTTTAGGATTCGTTGCGTTCATATTTGGATTTATCAAAGTTCTTGATTATGCTTTAGTACCTTATTTGCTTTCTGATGAAAAAGAAAGTTTTGAATCAGTCAGTGAATTAATTGAAAAATCGAGAACACTCATTCAAGGCAGAAAAGGGTCATATGTTGTCTTAGGATTATCATTTATCTTATGGTTTTTCTTTGGTGTTATGACA
>JBMTKL010000014.1:0-11984 GCA_049439405.1 Acholeplasmataceae bacterium
AATAAATAAATGACTAATACCACAAGAACCGTCGTCCAATAAGCAATCGGAAAATCCATAATTCTAGGAATACCGTATAACCCTTGTGCACCATTCGTAATATCTTTTAAGTTTGTGATCATGGTTTTCACAATTTCACCAAATCCTAATGTCATAATCCCTAAATAGTCACCACGTAACCTTAAGGCAGGTGTTCCTACAAGCAGACTTGCAATACCTGCAACAATCATCGCAACAATCGTTGACAAAATAAATAGGAGTAAAGGATTTGTGATACTATCCTCTAACGCTAATGCGATGAGTGATGCTGTATAAGCACCAATACCCATAAAAGCAGCATGTCCTAAATGAAGTTGCCCTAAAAATCCAGTGGCGATATTTAAACTCGTAGACATCACAATCATGACTAAAATTAATATAATGAGTGTCGTGAAATATCTAGAAAATGCGTTGCTTTCAATTAAGATCAACAAAATGATAAATATTGACACGACAAAAATAACCATCGATAAAGGTTTTTTCATGATCGCGAAAAACTTCTTTACATACGTATTGATTGTATTGAGAATTTGTTTAAGTGATTTCATCTTTACACCTTCTCTTTCTCATTTTTACCAAATAAACCAGCTGGTCTAAATAGTAAAATCAATATGAGCATACCAAACACAATGGCATCTACCCATTTACTTGAAATATAGGCTTTTGTCATCGTTTCAATGATACCAATCACGTATCCACCAATCATGGCACCAGTAATATTACCGATACCTCCAAACACTGCAGCAATAAATGCTTTAAGTCCAGGCATAATCCCTAATGTTGATTGAATTTGAGTAAAAGCCATCGCATAAAATACACCACCCAGTGCACCTAATGCACTACCAATTAAGAACGTGATGGAGATAACTTTATTAATGTGAATACCCATCAGAGATGCCGCTTCTCTATCTTCAGACACTGCTCTCATGGCTTTCCCTTGTTTTGTATTTCTTACAAATAAAGATAATAAAATCATTGCGATAATAGATAATACAACCGTTAGCACGGTTAATCTTGAAATTGAAAAAACACCAACCTGGAAAGGTTCAGTTGAGATAATTGGTTTCATGACATAAGGTGTTGTTCCAAAGATTAAGCGAGCTAAGTTTTGTAAAAACAAACTTACACCAATCGCTGTTATCAATGCACTAATTCTAGGTGCATTTCTTAATTTTCTATATGCAATTCTCTCGATTAAAATACCGATGATACCAGCACTCACCATACTTAAAAGAACAATGACCAAAAATGGTAATTGAAATGGTAACGAGAAAGCAAATATAAATGCAAAATATGCACCAAACATCATGATCTCACCATGAGCAAAATTAATAAGTTTAATAATACCGTAAACCATTGAATACCCAATGGCAACGAGTGCATAAATACTTCCTATATTTAACGCATTAATTAATTGATTGATAAATAATTCCATAGTCTCTCATTTCGTATATAAAGGGAAGATTGCTCTTCCCTTATATACAAATAATTTATAAATTACGAAGCTTCTACTTTCGCTTCAACAGTTTGTTCACCAGCAACAACTTTAATAATAGTTACTGCTTTAATTGGGTCTCCATCAGCGTTGAATGTGATTGAACCAGTAACCGCATCCGTGTAGTTGAGTGCAGCAAGTGCAGCAACAACTGCAGCACTATCCGCTGAATCCGCATCTTCAAATGCAGCAGCTAATGCGTAAGCAGCATCGTATGCAAGTGCAGCAAGTGCATTCGGTGCTTCACCAAATTCAGCTTCATAATTCGCAACAAAATTTTGAACAACTTCAGCTTCATCAGTTTTTGCATAATGGTTTGCGAAATAGTGACCTTCAGCAACATCAGCGTATTGTGCTTCAATACCATCCCAAACATCACCACCGATAAATGGTACATCTAATTCTAATGCAGCAGCTTGAGTTAAAATTGGACCAACTTCAGCTACATAAGCAGGAACAAATACAGCGTCATATCCACCTGCTTTAATTTGTGTTAATTGCGCACTGTAATCTTCATCTTGTGCACCAAATTCATATGCAGTATATGATAATGTTGAATCAGCATCAAATTCAGCCATAAATGCATCAGCTAAACCTTCACTGTAAGCATCATCACGGTTAAAGAATACTGCAACATTTGTAGCCATTAAAGTGTCTGCGGCAAATACTGCTGCGACTTGACCTTGATAGCTATCTGTATAACATGCTCTAAATACGTTTGGCGCATTGAGTGTTACATCAGGGTTCGTTGCTGTTGGTGTTAATACAGGAATTCCATCTTCAATTGCTAAAGATTTAATCCCTAATGTGACACCACTGAATGTACCACCGATAAGTGCATCAATACCATCTTGATCAATGAGACGGTTGTATGCGTTCGTACCCTCTGCCGCATCACCTTTAGAGTCATATGCGATAATTTCAAGTGTTTTGCCTAACACACCACCAGCTGCATTAATTTCAGCTGCTGCGAGTTCAGCACCGTTTTTAACAGCGACACCATATAGGTCATAATCACCGGTTAATGGTCCAATGACTCCAAACTTAATTGTGTCGTCTTCTCCAGCACATGCACTAAGAGATAATGCAAATGCAAAAGCTATGAATAATACAAAAATCTTTTTCATATTAATTCTCCTTTAGTTATTTAGTAATAATCATAGCAAGACAAAGCATAAAAAACAACATAAAAGCACATCATGAAAACGTTTACTTTTAGCTAAAACGCTTACATTTTGATAAATATTTGAATTTCAAAGAAAAACTCGCCTTTATGGCGAGATTTCACACTAATTATTTATCTTTTATGTTACATAAAGTCAAGTGTTGTTTGTATGTGTTTGTCCCAAAATTCCCAGTTGTGATTTCCCTCATCTTTTTACTAAATCTTTAACGATATAATCATGATATTGAACGCCTCTTGAATGATTTGCATAATAACTATTCGCACCATCAGGCATGACAATCACAAGATCTTTCCTTTCAACATATCTTGATATATTTGACATATAAAGCCAATCCGTATAATCTCCAAAATAACCATGTAATACATAAAGTACCGGCCATCCACCTTCTGGTGACATTCAAACCAGCAATATTATTTCAGACTTATTTTAAAACAAAAGCACATCTTATGAAGTGCTTTTGTTTATTGCGAAAACATTTTCTTTTTTGCTTTTTTGTTGACGATCACTGGCAATACTTTAGGTATTACTTTGATTTCTATGTTGCCATCACACACGTGTTCACCATCTGCATTCCATTTCACTTGTTTATTTGCTTTAATTTTAAATGACTGGGCCGATAATATTCTATCTGATCTCACTTTTTTACCGAATCTAATAAAAAAAGCAAGGACATTAAGTTTAGACAAAATATTTTTCCTTTCAAATAAGTGTAGATCAAATAATCCATCATCTAATTTTGCATGTTTCTTAAATACTAAAGGAATACCGCCTACACGGTTCGCTGCAAGTCCCAACACAAGGGTATATCTATTTCTAACCGTTTTTTCTGGAATCGTAATAGACATATCAAAGTCATAATCACTAATTAAATCTTTAATACCCTCAATGTAATACGCGACTTGACCGATTTGTTTCAAATCTTTTCTAGAAATATCATAACTAATTCTCGTAAATAACCCTGCGGCTGCAGTGTATACAAAATATTGTTCATTCATTTGGTTGATATCCATCATCACTGGTGTTGTTGAAATGATCTGTTTCAATGCTTTTTTAATACTTCTACCAAAGCCTAAAATATGACTAATATCATTGGCAGAACCGTACGGCAACACCGCAAGTGCTGGTTTTTTATCAAGCTGCATCATCCCATTGACTACCGTAGAAATGGTACCATCACCACCAGCAGCCATCACAACATCATAATCCTTTTCAGATGTTAATAGAAACGTTTTAGCATCTTCTTTTGAAACTGTTTCATGTACGTCTAATGCCTTGTGTTGTTGCTTAAAAAATGATGTGATATACTGGACATCTTTTTTTATTTTGCCTTTACCTGCTTTTGGATTATAAATTAATACATATCTCATGCTGTTATTGTAACATAAAGAACATGAACTTAAAGATAAAAAAAGATGCTCAAGCATCTTTTTAAAGATTTGTTAAGCATCTATTTTGTATTACATATGAATTGGTTTTCCATCAAAGCTGTGTGCCGCTTCTAAAATAATTTCAGATAGCGTTGGATGTGCATGAATCGTTGTTGAAATTTCTTCAGCAGTGCCTTCAAGTTTCATGACTGTTCCAAGTTCACCAACAAGTTCTGATGCATTATAAGCTAAAATGTGTCCGCCTAATAGTTCACCGTATTTCTTATCAAAAATAAGTTTGATAAATCCGTTAGCATCATTTTCAGCTAAACTACGACCATTGGCTGCAAGCGGGAATGTTGCAACTTTATAATCAAGTTTTTGTTCTTTTGCTTGTGCTTCAGTAAGACCAATAGTTGCAATTTCTGGCGATCCATAAACAGCACTTGGGATTTGCGTGTAATCCATCGTTGTTTTATGTCCACAAATATTTTCAACAGCAACAATACCTTCCGTTGATGCAACATGGGCGAGCATGTATTTACCATTGACATCTCCAATGGCATAGACACCTTGAACAGATGTTTCAAGTGCATCATTAGTAACAATGTTTGCACGGTCCATCTTAAGATTTAAGACGTCTAAGTTTTGAGAATTCGCTCTCATACCGATTGATAGTAGGACAGCATCCGCTTTCACTTCAACTTCTTTACCATCTTTTAAGTATGTCACACTGTTTTTAGACAGTGATTTGACTTCTGCACTCGTAAGCACACTCACACCATCTTTAACAAGTGCTTTCACATAAGCTTTTCTGATGTCATCATCCATCATCGGTAGAATGCCATCCATTTTTTCAATCATGGTAACTTTTGTGTTTGGCATTGCTGAGAAGATGGTTGCGAATTCACAACCAATGACCCCACCACCAATAATGACGAGTTCTTTAGGAACATCTTTGATGTCTAACATTTCTTTTGATGTTTTAACAAATCCAGCTTCTAAGCCTTCTTTAAGACCTGGAATTGGTGGAACAACAGGAGAAGCACCGGTTGCAATAATTAAGTTTTTCGTTTCAAGTGTTTCACCATTCACTTCAACTTTATTTTTAGCAAGGACTTTTCCTAAACCGTTGTAGACATCGACTTTATTTTTTTTGAGTAATCCAGCAACACCACCTGTGAGTTGTTTGACGACTTTATTTTTTCTTGAAAGCATTGCTGACCAATCAACCGATACTTTACCATCTACAACCACACCATAATCAAGTGCATGGTTTACATATTTCAATACTTTTGCATTTTTTAAGAGTGTTTTTGTTGGAATACAACCCCAATTCAAACATACACCACCTAAAGATTCTTTTTCAATAATTGCTACTTTTTTACCGAGTTGTGCACCTTTGATGGCTGCTACATAGCCACCTGGTCCACTTCCTAATACTACTATGTCATATGATTTCATGTGACACCTCAATCAATAAGTAGTAATGAAGGACGCTCAAGTAATTGCTTCACGTATTTCAAGAAACGACCTGCGTCAGCACCATCAATAATACGGTGATCAACAGCAAGTGATAATGGCATCACATACCCTGGAACGACTTCATTGCCTCTAACGACTGGTTTACGTGAAATGTTACCAACACCTAAAATCGCAACTTCTGGATGATTAATGATTGGTGTTCCAAATGGCACGCCAATCGATCCAAAGTTTGTAATTGAGAACGTTGCATTTTGTAAATCAGAAAGTTGTACTTTACGGTCACGCGTTAAATCAGCTAAACGACGTGTTTCTTTCGCAAGTCCAAGAACTGTGAGTTGATCAGCATTTTTAATGACTGGCACGATGAGTCCATCTTGCGTATCGACTGCCATCCCGACATTATAAAATTTCTTTAAGACGACTTGATCATTATTTTGATCGAATGAACTATTGAAAATCGGGAATTCTTTAAGTGCTTTCGCAACTGCTTTAATAATAAATGGCATGTATGTGATTTTTACATCTTGATAAAACTCTTGATTTTTAAGAGATTGACGTAATAATACCAGTTCATCCACTTCAATTTCATTAATGAGCGTTGTATGCGGAATGATTTGTTTAGAACGTGTCATCGCATTAACAATCGCTTTTCTTAACTTCGTAATTGGAACAAGTTCCACATTACCTTCAGTGGATACAGAAACATTAGGTTGTGAGACACTCAGACTTTGTCCACCCGTTGATGGTGCAAAGCTTCTAATGTCTTCTTTCATGACACGACCATGAGGACCAGTCCCTGTGACACGTTTAATATCAACACCTAAATCACGTGCAAGTTTACGCGCTGCAGGCGTTGCTAAAACTTTAGTTGTAGGTGCTGTAATCGTGGTTTGAGTTTCTTGACCTTCATTTGATGATGCCATCACTTCAGTATCAATGATTGTATCTCCAATTAAGCTTTTTTCTTCCTCTTCAGCTGGTGCTTCTGCTTTAGGGGCTTCTTTTTTTGGAGCCTCTGCTGCAGGTGCAGCGCCACCTGAACCATCGTCGATTAAAACAACTGTTTCTCCAACATGAATGGTTTCTCCTACACCTTTTCCTAATTTAGAAATCACACCTGAAACTGGTGCAGGTAATTCTGCATTTACTTTATCTGTTTCAATAATGACGAGTGTGTCGCCTTCTTTTACAGTATCGCCTTCTTTAAATTTCCATTCAAGAATGACACCTTCATGAAGACCTTCACCTACGTCAGCAAATTTAAAATCATACATAAGTTAACTCCTTAAAATTTCGCAACTTTTAATATTTCAGCTGCGATTCTTTCTGGTTGAACGAAGTGGAAATGTTCACCTCTAGGGAGTGGTACAGTAATATCAAAACCAGTGACACGCGTTGGTTGTGCTTCTAAATGCAAGAATGCTTTTTCGTTTACTAATGCGATGAGTTCTGCACCAGGTCCGTATGTTTTTACCGCTTCTTGGACCACCACAAAACGTCCGGTTTTCTTGACACTGTTAATAATGGTTTCTTCGTCAATTGGACTAATCGTTCTTAAGTCAATAAGTTCTACACTGACTTTTTCGCCTTTTTCTTCAAGTAATTTCATTGCTTTTTGAGTTTCACGAATGAATGGTCCCCATGCAACGACTGTCACATCAGTACCTTCTTGAACGACTTTTGCTTTACCAATTGGAATTCTGTACATTTCTTCAGGAACATCTTGTTTACCCGCACGATAAATTCTTTTAGGTTCCATGAAAATGACTGGATCTGGATCTTCAATCGCAGAAATTAACAAGCCTTTCGCATCATATGGTGTTGATGGCATCACGACTTTTAATCCAGGAATTTGTCCAAATAGCGCTTCTAATGATTCACTATGGTGTTCGAGTGCACGTACACCACCACCAACTGGGAAACGTACCACGACTGGTAAGTTGTAACGGCCTCTTGAACGGTTACGGTATCTCTCCATGTGTGTGATAATATCAGTAATCCCTGGGAATACGAAACCATCAAATTGTAATTCAGCAACTGGAATTAAACCATTTATTGCCATCCCAATTGCAGATCCTGTGATTGCTGATTCAGCAATCGGAGTATCGAAACAACGATCTTCACCATATTTCTTTTGAAGCCCTGCAGTGACTCGGAATACACCGCCTTCGTAACCTGCATCTTCGCCGAAAACAACGACGCGTGAATCATCTTCCATTTTTTGGTCTAAAGCTTCGTTAATTGCTTGTAATAAGTTTTTAACTGCCATGATTATTTGCCCTCGTTTTCTTCAAGAAATTTTTTATGTGTTTCGTATTGTTCTGTAAGTTGTGGAGTCATTTCGCCGTAAGTGTATTTGAAGATATCTTCAAGTTTAACAGCACCATTCGCTTCAACCCACTCGAATTCTTGTTTTACAAATTCGTTATTTTCTTCATCAAGTTTTTGATCTTCTTCTTCAGACCAATAGCCTTTGTCGATTAAGTATTTTTTGAAACGAGCGTTTGGATCTTTTTTCGCCCATTCGTTTTCTTCTTCTTTTGTACGGTAAATTGAAGGGTCATCAGAAGTTGTGTGTGGCCCCATACGGTACGTAACAGCTTCAATGAGGACTGGACCTTTACCAGAACGTGCATGTTCAGCCGCTTCTTTCATTGCAACATACATTGCAAGTACGTCGTTACCATCGACCTGAATACCTTCCGCACCAAAAGCGACTGCTTTTTGTGCAAGTGTTTCTGCTTTTGTCGCTTTACGTCTTGGTGTTGAAATCGCATATTGATTGTTTTGAATGATTGTAACAAGCGGTGCATTAAATGCAGCAGCAAAATTCATGCCTTCATAAAACTCACCATGTGACGTCCCACCATCACCAATGACTGCTAATGCAATTTCATCTTTTTTAAGAATTTTAGATGCATACGCTAAACCAGCAGCATGGTTAATTTGTGAACCAATGATAATGTTGATTGGTAAAATCTTTTGACCTTCATCATAATGACTTCCCCATTCGTTACCATACCAGTATAAATATACTTGTCTTAGAGGAACACCTCTATAAAGCATAAAATCCAAGTCACGGAAACCTGGTGATAGCCAATCTCTGTCTTCCATCGCTGCAATTGCACCTACTTGTGCTGCTTCTTGTCCCATGTTTGGTGCATAAGTAAGCATACGACCTTGACGTTGGTATTGGAGTGCTTTGATATCAGCAACACGTCCAAGTGTCATGGTCTTGTACATTTTTAAAAGCGTCTCTTTATCGATCTTTGGTTCGAGTTTGTCATTGATGACATTCCCTTCTGCGTCCAAAATCTCGAGGCGCTTTCCCTTTAAAGGATTATAATTTTTTAATAGCATATTTGCCTCCTAAACTATTGTCATCTATATTATAGTCATTTATGTCTACCTTATCAATAGATAAGGCTTAAATCCGGTATTGATAACGCTTTACATTATGGTCTAAATTTATAACTCATCGTCGATGGTTATCCATTTTGGCCACGTTTCTTTGTCTACAATCTTGATTTGGCCATCAGGTGCCTCATTAAGTATGGTTGAACCTTGACTTTTGTAAAATTTAAGACTTTCGATTAAGTCTTGACTAATTTTTTCACCAGGAATTAAGATCGGAATACCCGGTGGATAAATCATCACACTTTCTGCAGCGATTTCATCAATGGCCTGGTCATAATCAACATAAGTTGATGGTGCATGATATGCACTTCTTGGTCTCACAAAGGCTTCAGGAAAGTGACCTTTAGGTCTATATGTTTTAATGTCTAATTGTTCTTTTTTGTGATGAATTGATAACTTTAATAACGCGTTATATAAACCTTTAAGCTCTTCTTTTGTTGTTGCAACTGAAAATACACAGAGTAAAATATTAGATTCAGCAAGTTCGACTTGTACATCGTACTCTCTAGATAAAATTCTGTATGCTTCAAATCCTGTAAGACCTAATCCGGATACTTGTATGATCATCTTCGTTTCGTCATATTTTGTCGCACCAAGCAATTGGAAATGCGTTTCACCGAATGCTTGTACACCCGGAATAAGATTAATTTTATCTCTAATTTTTTTTATTTCAGGCAGTATCTCATTAAAGCGATTTTCAGCATTAAAATACATATATTTTCTTGACACATCTAAACTTGCAAGTAATACTGCATTGGGAGATGTTGATTGAACAAGATGAATGGTTGAGATAAGACGTCTGTAAATGACACGGTCACCTTGGGTTAAAATAGCGGAAGATTGCGTGAGAGAGCCGCTTGTCTTATGTATTGAGGTTGCAGACATATCTGCACCTGCCTGCATTGCAGTCAATGGCAATTGATCAGAGAACACCATGTGTGACCCATGTGCTTCATCAGCAAGCACCATCATATCGTATTGATGTGCTACATCAACAATTTTTTTAATATCACTTGCGACTCCAAAATACGTAGGATTAATAACTAGTACAGCTTTTGCATCCGGATGTTCTTTAATTTTAGCTTCTAAACTTTTATATGGCATATGATTCGCAATCCCTAAATCTTGATCGATTTGTGGTTCTACAAATATAGGAATCGCACCTGACATGATGAGTGAACTAATAATTGACTTGTGGACATTTCTAGGCATGATCACTTTTTCTTTCGCTTTTGCAGCGGTCATGATGATGGCTAAAATACCTAGTGTTGTGCCACCTGTTAAAAAGAATGCTCTATCCGCATGAAATGCTTCAGCAAATAATTGTTGTGACTCTTCAATTACACCTTTAGGTAAATTTAAATTATCTAAACCATCGACACCATTGACGTCATACTTCAAAACACTCAATCCTATCGCGTCGGTGAGTTCATTTTGGATTTTGCCGAGTTTATGTCCAGGGACATCAAACTGTAAACGCTCTGAATTGGCATACATCTTCAATTTTGTAAAATATGGTGTTAAATGTTGGTTCATATGACTCCTTTTTTGTACGCAATTTATTGTATCATATTCCTTGTATTTCTACCAAGAAATTTTTAACATGATATAATAGACAAGAGGTGAATTATGAATACATTTATTGAGTATATACAAGATTTAATTCAACAACCTTTTGTAGGTGAAATTTTATACACTTTATTGATTTTTATCGGATTATTTATTCTTTTGAGTATCACCAAAAGACTTATCAAAGGAATTGAAAAAGTAGTGACAAAAGATGGTGCAATTAATAACAGATTAAAAACTATTACAAAACTGCTTTTTAGCATAACCAAATATGTGTTATGGATTGTCGCTATTATCGTCATTTTAGCAGTTTGGGGTGTTGATGTCTTGCCAGCCCTTGCAGGTTTAGGAATCATTGGTCTTGTCATTGGTTTAGGTGCTCAAAAAATGATCAGCGATATGATTGCGGGATTTTTCATTATTTTTGAAAACCATTATAATGTCGGAGAAAATATTGAAGTTGCTGGATTTAGAGGCAATGTTTTGGATTTAGGATTAAAATCAACGACGATTCAAGGATGGAAAGGTGAAATTAAAATATTTTCTAATAGTGAAATGACCCCTGTGCTTAACTATTCTAGATTCCATTCTACTGCCGTCGTCAATTTCAAAGTTCCATATGGAACAAATCTTGAACATGTCATTCAAAAAACAAATCAAGCATTATTAGATTACAAAGCAACACAAGAAAATATTTTAACTGATCCAAATGTTGTCGGTGTGAGTGATTTACTCAATACGATGATTCAATTAACGATTGTGTGTCAAACGAAAGCGAATACGCAATTTGGCATCGAAAGAGAGATACGTAAACTTGTCGTTGAAACGTTAAAAATACAAGGTGTGACGATTCCTTTAGAAGATGTTGTTGCATCTCATATGGAGAAATAATATGACTTTTTTGAAATTATTTTTAATCGCATTTATCGTATTTTTCGCTGTTGATTTATTATGGTTAGGCATCATCGCTAAAAATTTATATCAAGATGCTATCGGACATTTACTTTCTGCAAGACCTAATTGGACTGCAGCTATTATCTTTTATGTCCTTTATATCGTATTCTTAGTGATTTTTGTCATCGCTCCTGCAGAAAGTAAAACATCTTTATCACACGCCATGCTTTACGGTGCTTTATTTGGTTTTATTACTTATGCAACCTATGATTTAACCAATTTAGCAACGTTAAAAGACTGGCCAATATATTTAACATTTATTGATATCGGCTGGGGGACTTTCTTAGGATTTTCAGTGTCAACACTCACACACATGATTTATCAATGGCTCTTTTAAAATGAATGCTTATCTCATTACTTTTTTGAGTTTAATCGCTTTTATCTCTCTTTGGTTTTTACTAATCCCTCTCACAAAAAATGTCGGTTTAGTGGATCTTGCTTGGGGATTGCTTTATGTTGTGGTCGTTTGGG
>JBMTKL010000015.1:0-11871 GCA_049439405.1 Acholeplasmataceae bacterium
TGCTCTTCCGATCTTTTTGATTTTGACGGTACCATTGCTGATACGATGTCAATGACCTATCATATTTATGAAAAAATGGCGCAAAAATACGGCATGCCTGTTTTAAGTAGAGAAGTAATACAAGCGTACAAGAAATTACCTTTACAGGAAAGATTAAATAAACAGGGCATCCCATTTTATATGGTTCCTAAATTATTATCAGAAAGTCAAGTACTCCAAAAAGAGTTCAAAGATGAGGCAATACCTTTCGAAGGTATGATTGATGTTTTGAATGAATTAAGTGAGACGTTTAAATTGATTATCATTTCTTCTAATCACAAAAAATTCATAAAATATTTTTTGAAATCTTATGACATATCTTTTTTTGATAAAGTTTTTGGTAAGGCAGCATTATTTGGAAAAGCAAGTGTCATTAAAAAAGCATTGAAAAAATTGGGATATAAAAAATCTGAAGCCATCTATGTTGGAGATGAAACAAGAGATATTATGGCTTGTAGAGAATTAGGCATTGATTTAATTAGTGTGTCTTGGGGATATGATGATATAAGTTTACTAGAAAAAGAAGAGGCATCTATGATTGCAAAAACGCCTAACGATATAAAAAGTTTTGTTCAATCGCTTTATTAATGACTTTTTTATCTTTATAAATTTCTCAATTTAGAAAAAAAAGTGTATAATAAAGTCTGGGGATGATTATATGCTTAAAAAAATAATTGATACAATATCATACATGTTCATCGATGTCATTGTCATCGCACTAACATATGTCATTAGTTTATTTGTGCTAGCACAATTTGATGTGAATTTCGATACGCTAACTGTTTTTCATACGGTTCCAATCATTATCTTAATTAAAGTTGGAATCTTTTTTGTATTTAGAGTGTATGAAATCTTACCTAAACACATTGGATTTGAAGATCTTTTTGGAGTGCTATTGTTATCATTTACATCGAATATATTAATCGTAGCTCTGTTAACGATTTATCCAATTGAATTTATTAATAGATCTTCATTTTTCATTATTGCACCATTTGAAATAATTTTATTAGCGTTACCAAGATTAACATACAAACTTATAAATTTTATTGAAACAACAAACAAGTGGTACAAAGCCATTGGTAAAAGAACATTAATCATTGGTGCTGGTCAAGCAGCTGAACTTGTCATAAAAGAAATATTTAAAAATAAAGAACTTAATTTATTGCCAATAGGAGTATTAGATGATAACCCTCAAAAGCGAGGGCAACGTTTGATGGGTATTAAAATCTTAGGTGATTTATCATTATTTGCAGATGTTTGTAAAGAATATCATATCTCTGAAGTCGTCATCGCCATTAATGGATTTCCATATGAAAGAATGCAACAATTGTATGATCAGGTCAAAGATTTAGATGTGAGAATACAAAGACTTGTTGGTATTAGTGACCTTGCTCAAACGCCTTTACTAAAAGAACTTCTCATTGAAGATTTACTTAACAGACCGGTCATTGAACTTGATAATTCTGGGATTGAAGATGTCATCACAGATGAAGTGGTTTTAGTTACTGGTGGTGGCGGTTCTATTGGTAGTGAGTTAGTCAGACAGGTCGCACATTATAGACCAAAAACGCTAATTATTTTTGATATTTATGAAAATAATGCCTATGACATACAAATGGATATTTTGAGGCAGTTTCAAAAACAGGATATGCCTTTACCATTTGATTTTCATGTCATCATTGGCTCTGTCTATGTAGAACAAAGTTTACGTGAAGTATTTAAAACGTATCAACCAACGATCGTATTTCATGCTGCTGCATATAAACATGTGCCCCTCATGGAAACCAATTACAAAGAAGCGATCAGAACCAATGTCATCGGTACTTATAATGTGATTAGATTTTCTGATGAGTATGGTGCAAAACGTTTAACAATGATTTCGACTGATAAAGCTGTACGTTCAACAAATATTATGGGTGCAACCAAAAGACTTGCAGAAAAAATGATGCAATCCTACCACCCTAAATCTGACCTGTTAATGAGTGCTGTACGATTTGGTAATGTCTTAAATTCTAATGGTTCGGTCATTCCACTTTTTATGAAACAAATTAAAGATGGTGGTCCCATTAATGTAACGCATAAAGACATTACGAGATATTTCATGACGATTCCAGAAGCTGTATCTCTGATTTTACAGTCGATGTTATATATGAAGGGTCAAGACATTTTTGTTTTAGATATGGGTGAGCCTGTTAAAATTTATGATCTTGCAGAAAACATGATTAGGCTAATGGGACTGCGTCCTCATGTTGATATCAAAATAAACATTATTGGACTTAGACCGGGTGAAAAGCTTTATGAAGAATTGCTTTTAAACAATGAATTTATTGTTAAAACAGCCAATGGACGTATTTTTAAAGAGGAAAAACCTTTTGAACCCATCACGTTTGACATTAACAAATTACCTGATACAAATGTAGCAACTAAAAAACAAATTGTTGACTTTTTAACTGATAAAGTTACAAGTTATAATCCAAAAAATGTCTAAACTATTTGCAACGCTTGTTTTCATAAATATTGCATTTATTTGGTATAATGGATTACAAGATGCTGAGAGCTCTAGTCAAGCATCAGGTGTCGTAGTAGAAGTCACTGAAGAAGTGCTTGATGCAGTTGATGTTGATGTCCCGGAAGATGAGTTGACTGAAGTCATTCGTTCACTTGCACATGTGATTCAATACTTATCATTGGGTGTTTTTTCAACGCTATGGATGATGAGTATCAGAAAGTCTTTTGGGTACTTATATTTTTCAGGAATTGTCATGATATTAGATGAATGGTTTCAAACATTTGCACCAGGAAGAGCGTTTGAATGGTCAGACATCGGTCTTGATATGCTAGGGTTTTCACTTGGTTTCATGATCATAGCCATGTTAACTTTGGGGAGGAAATAAATATGTGTGGAATCGTAGGATATGTTGGGAAAAAGAATGCCAGACATATTGTCTTAGAAGGATTAGAAAAATTAGAATATCGTGGATATGACTCTGCTGGAATGAGTCTTTTTAACCTTTTTGAGTCAAGATTTGACGTCTTTAAAGAAACAGGAAGAGTTCATCTTTTAAAAGACACTATTAAAGAATCATTTTTATCCTCTTGCGGGATTGGCCACACAAGATGGGCAACTCATGGTAAAGTGACAAAAGAAAATGCACATCCTCATGTGTCTAGTTCAGGGCGTTTCATTATCGTACATAATGGTGTGATTGAAAATAGCGATGCTTTGTATCAACAATATTTACCTGACTATGACTTAAAAAGTGAAACAGATACAGAAATTATTGCGCATTTAATTGAAATTTTCACCAATCAATTAACTGTTGATAATGCGATTGTAACCACACTTAAGTTATTGCATGGTTCTTTTGCGATATTAGTGCTTGATAATGAGAGACCAGATGTCATTTATGCTGCAAAACAAAAAAGTCCATTGCTCGTAGGTGTTTCTGATGAAGGGACAACGATTGCATCAGATGTGTTAGCACTCGCGGGGTATAGTGATTATTACGTACCACTTGTTGATGAAACTTTTGTTGTATGTAGTGAGACAGAAGCACGTTTCTTTAATTTTGAGTTAGAGTCCATACGCGTAGATTACCTACCAGTTGAAAAAGATATGCTCACGCATGATTTAGGCCCTCATGATCATTACATGATGAAAGAAATTGAAGAACAACCACGTGTCATTCGTCAAATTATGTCCAATTACTTAAATGGTGAAGACGTCACGATTGATGAGACGATAAAGAAAGATATTAAAGAGTCAGATCGAATTTATATGATTGCTGCTGGCACATCAATGCATGCAGGGATGTTAGGGAAAAGAATGTTTGAAACACTCGCAGGCATTCCTGTTGAAGTCCACATCGCAAGCGAATTCGCGTATAACATTCCACTTTTATCAAGTAAACCATATTTTATTTTAATTTCGCAATCAGGAGAAACAGCTGACTTAAGAGCCGCACTTAAGGCAGTTGAACAATTAAATCGTCCTGTACTCACCATTACGAATGTGAAAACTTCAACACTTGCAAGAGAAGCAACGTATTTTTTAGATGTGTTTGCAGGGCCAGAAATTGCGGTTGCTTCAACGAAAGCTTATGTTGCTCAAGCATCTGTTTTACTTATTTTGGCATATAGTTTATCTGATAAGTCTTTTGACATTCAAAAACAAATGGCAATGCTCGCAACCCATATGGATAGTTTCATTGCGCATCATCCAATGCGTGAAGTGGCCAGAGATTTTTTACATAAACGTCATTGTTTTTACATTGGCCGTGGTGCATCTTACGATTTAGCTTTAGAAGCTGCACTTAAACTCAAGGAGATTTCTTATATTCAAACAGAAGGCTTTGCTGCTGGTGAACTTAAACATGGGACGATTGCGCTCATTGAAGATGATACGCCAGTAATAGCTTTAATTAGTGACCCAAAGAAAAACAATCAAACACGTTCAAATTTAAAAGAGGTAGACGCGAGAGGTGCGAAAACTTTAGTGATAACCATGTCATCAATGGCTAAAGAAGGGGATATTGCTTTAGGTGATATCGATCCACTCATTGCCCCTCTTTTACTTGTTGTACCTACGCAATTACTAAGTTATTATGCTGCACTTGAACGTGGTTATGATATTGATAAGCCAAGAAACCTAGCAAAAAGTGTGACTGTTGAATGATGTATTTTGGTACCGATGGCATACGTGGGAAGGCATATGATACGCTTCCATTACTTAGAGCGTATCAACTTGGAGTTGCATTAAAAGAAGTTTATCCAAAAGATCAATTTATCATTGGATACGATACGAGAGTATCGTCATTAGATTTTGTTCATGCATTAGTTGATGGCTTAGAAGGAATGAAAGTTAAAGTTGCTGGTATGGTGCCAACGCCTTTGATTGCATATGATAGTCAAGTGAATCATCTCATTGGAGTTATGATCACTGCTTCACACAATCCTTATGAAGATAATGGATTAAAAGTTTTTGAATATGGCTTTAAAGTATCAGATGATGCAAAACAAAATCTAGAGACAGTAATGCAAACTGTGACGTCTTACTTAAAAAGAGATGTTTTATTGAACACAGTGGATAAAACTCAAGATTATGTTACGTTTGCTACCTCTTTATTTGGTCATCCTACGTTTAATGATTATGTGATCGATTGTGCTCATGGTACCACATCTTTTATTTCTCAAATGATGTTTGAAGTTCCTCATTATTTTAATGAGCCTAATGGAACAAACATCAATGAAGCATGTGGTGCAACATACATGCAAGCCGTTCAAGAAGTGAAAAAAAACCATCGTGTTGGATTTTCTTTTGACGGTGATGGTGACCGTATGCTCATGGTAATTGATGAAGATATCATATATGGAGATCAAATCTTATACTTATTTGCTAAAGATATGATGTTAAAAGGAGACAATGTTTCAGTTGCTTTATCAGTCATGACAAATCCTGGTGTATTCAAAGCATTTAAACACTTGAGTGTTGACGTTTATGAAACGCCTGTCGGTGATGCATATTTGTTTGAAGCGATAAAAGATGGTCATGCAACAATAGGTGCTGAAGCTAGTGGTCACTACATGCTTCACTATGATAATGGTATGAACCGAGTGCTCATTGGTGACGGGATGCTTGCAGCAAAAAAAGTGATAGATATTATAAGCCGTTATTCTTTAGACGTCATTAAAACCTGGTTAAAAGATATTGAGATGGTTCCAATGTCTACAAAAAGTATCCATATCGATAAAGCTGTATTAAACAAACCACATATAAGTACATGTATAGAAAGTATTCAAAAAGAAGTTTCGAAACCATATAAATGTATTGTCAGACCTAGTGGAACAGAAGAGAAAATTAGATTGGCTGTAAGTTTACCGACACAAAAAGAAGTCGATGACATGTTACATCGGTTAGTAGCATGCTTAGAAAGAGGTTAACATGAGACGCGCCTTAATATTAGCTGCCGGCAAAGGCACACGTATGAAAACATTGATTCCTAAATGCGCCTTTCCTATCTTAAAAAAACCAATGATTGAATATCAAATAGAAGCATTAGAACGTGCGAATGTTGATGAAATTATTGTTGTTGTAGGGTACAAAAAAGATGTATTTGAAACATTACTAGGATCACGTGTAATTTTCGTATACCAAGATGAGATGTTAGGAACAGGCCATGCGGTCATGCAAGCCAAATCTTTACTAGAAGGTAAAGAAGGAGATACCATCATTTTACCAGGTGATATGCCTTTAATTACAGCGCCTCTTGTTGATACATTATTTAAAGCACATCAAGAGATGGGGAGTGATTTAACGGTCGTTTCAATGACACAAGATAATCCCAAAGGATATGGACGCATTTTTAGAGATGATTATGGTAATGTCAAAGGCATCATTGAAGAAAAAGATTGTAATGACATGCAAAAGCAGATTAAAGAAGTCAATACAGGCACTTATATTATTAATAATAAAAATCTATTTGATGCTTTAAGTCAAGTCAAGAAAAATGACCGTGCAGGAGAATATTATCTCACGGATATCGTAAAAATTATGCACAAAGCATTTAAAGTCAATACCTTTGAGACAGACAATCCACAAGAAATGATGGGTGTGAATACGCTTTATCAAGTATCATTTGCAGAAAAATATTTAAGACATCTCATTAATAAAACGATGATGGAAGTTGGCGTTTATATGGTCAATCCAAGTACCATCACCATTGGTCACAGTGTAGTCATTGAAGAAGGGGTCACCATACTACCCAACACAACGATAAGTGGACATACAGTAGTCAAAAAAGGTTCCACGATTGGACCAAATACCGAACTCGATAATGCATACATAGACTGTGATGCAAGAGTCAATCACTCACTCGTTTACAATTCAAAGATTGGTGCAAACACAACGGTTGGTCCGTTCGCACATGTTAGAGATCAAGCAGATATCGGGCCAAATAATAGAATTGGTAATTTTGTAGAAGTTAAAAAATCAAAAACTGGAAACAACACAAAAGCTGTGCACCTATCTTACATTGGTGATTCCATTGTGGGTGAAGATGTCAACTTTGGATGTGGATCAATTACCGTGAATTATGATGGGAAACAAAAACATCAAACCATTATCGGTGATCACGTCTTTATTGGTTGTAATGTGAATTTAGTTGCCCCTATTGAAGTTGCAAGTGATTCATTTATTGCTGCAGGATCAACTGTGACTAAAAATGTACCAAAAGGTGCGATGGCGATTGCAAGAGAACAACAAATTAATAAAGAAGATTATGCCAAAAATTTCATATCTCCCAAAAAAAATAAAAAATAAGCTTAAATGCTTATTTTTTTGTAGAAATTACAAATATAATTCATAAATAATGTAAAAATCATATAAATAAATTCATTTTAATGATATTTTAATTTGTATTTACGTAAAAAAACATGTATAATAAGTTGTGGTAGGTTGTGCCTTACACTTTTTTATGAATCAATAAAAATTTAAAAAGGGGAAAATTATGAAAAAAATGACAAGAGAAATGATTTTAGAAAGTGCCAAAGCAAATGATGTGAAATATATTCGTTTACAATTCACGGATATGTTAGGGACCATTAAAAATGTTGAAATACCAGTCAATAATTTAGAAAAGGCATTAGCCAATGAAGTGATGTTTGACGGATCATCGATTTTAGGATTTGTGAGAATTGATGAAGCGGATATGTACTTATATCCAGACCTTAATACATGGCTCATCATGGAGTGGGAACATGCACCTTTTGGAAAAGTGGCAAGACTTATTTGTGATGTATACACAAGTAGTAAAGTACCATTTGAAGGTGATCCAAGATTTATTTTAAAAAGAAACTTGGAAGAAGCTAAAAAGTTAGGATTTGATAAGTTTAATGTTGGTGTAGAACCTGAGTTTTTCTTATTTAAACTCAATGAATCTGGCCATCCGACAACGGAGTTTAGTGATATGGGTGGTTATTTTGATTTATCACCAATGGATTCTAGTGAAGATGTTAGAAGAAATATTGTATTAGAACTGACCAAAATGGGATTTAATATGGAAGTTTCACATCATGAAGTTGCATATGGACAACATGAAGTCAATTTCGAATATGACAACGCACTTGAAGCATGCGATAATATTCAAACCTTTAAACTTGTTGTCAAAAACGTCGCAAGAAGACACGGTTATCATGCGACATTTATGCCAAAACCAGTGCCTCATATTAATGGATCTGGGATGCATACGAATTTAAGTTTATCAAAAAATGGGGATAATGTTTTTTATGATCCTAATACAAGTAATCAACTGTCAGATACAGCACTTAAATTCATCGCTGGTGTGATGAAACACGCTAAAGAGTTTGCATTTGTGACAAACCCATCGATTAATTCTTATAAACGTTTAGTCCCAGGATATGAAGCACCTGTATATATTTCATGGAGTGATGCGAATCGCTCAACAATGATTAGAATTCCAGCAACTAGAGGGAAATCAACTCGAATTGAGGTTCGTTCTGTTGATCCATCGACAAATCCATATTTAGGTATGTCAACATTACTTGCATCTGGATTAGATGGAATCAAATCAAATTTAGAAGCTGTAAGTGCAGTGAAGAAAAATTTATTTAAAATGAGTCACCGTGAACTTAGAAAACTTAAAATTGACCACTTACCAGGAAATTTAAAAGAAGCGATGGATTATTTTGAAAAATCATCACTCATGAAAGAAGCAATAGGCGAAGATTTATTTTATAAACTGATTGAAGCAAAAACCGCTGAGTGGGATGATTATAGAACCCATGTGACGGATTGGGAAATTAAAAAGTATTTAGAAGTCATTTAATTTCTTTAAAGTTAATTAAAAAAGCATGAATCCATGCTTTTTTTTACATAATTAAAATAAAAAATTAAGGTTTATGCTATAATATAATTTGAAATTCATGTGTAAGGGGAAAAAGTATGAATAAAGAACAACAAGATATTCAACAAGAAATATCATTATTAGATTTATGGCACATTTTTATTAGACATATTTGGTTTATTATACTCATTACAGCCATCTTTTTTATTGCTGCAGTAAGTTATGCTTGGTTTATTGTTACACCAGATTACATTTCAAATGCAGATGTCATGGTTCAAATCGAACAAGACTCTGGAACAACGGCAGATCCAAACTATGACTTATTAAATGCATTTAGACTGATTGATACTGTCGCAGAACTCATGGAAAAAGATGTCATATTAGAAAATACTTTATTAAGACTGGAAGCGATGGGATACACTGATCTAACGATTAGTGATTTAAGATCAGGTCTATCAGTGACATCATCGTCAACAAGTTATTTTATTAATATTAGTTTTGTAGACACAGATACCGAACTTGCAAGAACAGCTGTTGACGCTGTCATAGAAGCGGTCATAGAAGAAACAGATACACCAGATGCCTTTCCAGTACTTACTGATAAAATAAGAAGAACATCAATGGCATCAGAAGCAAGATATAATTCACCCAATAAAGTATTATTTGCTGCTATTGGTTTTGTTTTAGGTGGCATTGTTTCAGTGGGTATCGTATTTACAAAAGAAATGTTATCAACGCACTTTAGATCAAAAGATGAGGTAGAAGCTGTACTTAATTTACAAGTACTAGGTGTTATCCCAAAAATGGAATATAAGGAGACCGTCAATGGCAAGAAATAAGAAAAAAGTGTTATCACTTAAAAACACAGAACATATTCCATATCATTTCATTTGGACAAAAGAAAAACCTATTTCATTTATTACAGAAGCATATCAAAAGTTTTTAGCAAATTTAGAATATGTTAACATTGATAAGAAATACAATGTTATTCAAGTGACTTCATCACTCTCGAGTGAGGGAAAAACGACATTTTCAGCAAATGTTGCCTATTTATTAGGCCAAAAAGGCCATAAAACCATTTTAGTCGACTTAGATTTAAGGAAACCTAAAGTACATATGATTTTTGATGTCGAAAATAATAATGGTATTACAGATATTTTAACCGAAAGAACGACACTTGAAAAAGCTGTTAAAAAGAGTGAAACTTTAGGATTTGATGCAATCACCTCAGGTGAAAAAACAACTGCAGTCATTAACTTATTAGAATCTAAGAAAATGGTTGAACTCATTAAAAAGCTTAAAGAATCCTATGATTATGTACTCATCGATTCACCACCTGTCATCAATGTTTCTGATGCACTATATATTTCTAAATTAACAGATGCTGTCGTCTTTGTTGTTGCTCAAAATGAAACGAAACGTGGCATTGTTAAAGAAGCAGTTTCTTTACTTCGCCAAAATCATATCAATATGATTGGTGCAGTAGTCACTCAAGTTGATTTAAAGAAAAATGGTTATGGCTACGGCTATGGCTATGGCTATGGTTATGGTTACGACTACAGTTATGAAGAAAGCAATGATTGATATACACAATCATTTTATGCCAGACGTTGATGATGGTTCAAAAAGTATCGAAATGTCTAAAGAGCTTCTTCAAATCGCTTCAGATCAAGGGGTAACGACTATTTTTCTAACCCCGCATGTGAATTCATCAGAGACAAGAGTTTCAAGAGATATTCATATGAAGCAATACAATGCTTTAAAACCCTTGGCCCAAAGATTAGGTATTGATCTTTATTTAGGTGCTGAAATTTATATTCCATATCGTTTACCAGATCTTGAATATTCAACGTTGACTTTAGGAGATTCAAAAGCCATTTTAATTGAATTTTCACCATACATGGAAACACCAATTCTTGATCATGCATATAATTTAAAACATCGTGGCTTTGACGTGATTATTGCTCATGTTGAAAGATATAACTATTTAACAGTTGAAGATATGATTGAACTCAAACACATCGGTGTTTATCTTCAAGTGAATGCATCTTCAGTCATTAAAGCAGGTCATCCCGAACATGCAAAACGTGCAAGGATGCTCATTAAACATGATTTAATTGATTTTGTTGCAAGTGATTCACATAACACAACATCTAGGCCACCAAGACTCTTACAAGCCTATAAAGAATTGTGTAAATTAAGAAATGAATCGACCGCAAAACAACTCTTGTCTGACAATCAAATCAAACTATTATTTAAACACAACTAATCAAGGTTGTGTTTTTTATATTACCCGATAGATTCATACTTCAATTCATGATACAATAGATAAAAAGTAGATGGGTTTGACTATGTATACATCCACTAGAGAAAAATTAGAAAAACATGCATCAGATGTAATATTAAAAGGACTTTCAGATGAAGGTGGTCTTTTTATATTAGAAAATTTAGATGATTCAGTGTACTCTAACATCGTTCAAACATCATATCATGATATCGCATATCAAGTGTTTTCTTATTTTTTAGATGATTATCCAAAACATATGATTGAATCGATCATTGAAAAAAGTTATGGACATGCCTTTAATCCTTACATTGTTGGACTGAATTCCACACAAAAGATGACACTCATGACACTGTATCATGGACCGACGTTTGCCTTTAAAGATATCGCCTTGCAGGCTTTACCACATATGTATGATTATGCTAAAAAAATTCAAGGAGATAATCGTAAGACGATTATTTTAACCGCAACTTCAGGCGATACGGGTGGCGCTGCATTAGATGGTTTTTCTAAACTTGCTGATACGATCATCATCATATTATATCCAACGTTAGGTGTCTCTGAATTTCAACAAAAACAAATGAAGTCTTATCAAAGTGATTCATGTTATGTTTTTGGAATTGATGGTGATTTTGATGATTGCCAACATATCGTTAAAACACTCTTTCAAGAACTTGAACTCAAACA
>JBMTKL010000016.1:0-11085 GCA_049439405.1 Acholeplasmataceae bacterium
GACGTGTTTTGCTAAGGCTTTAGCATCGTGTGCATTTTTAAAGGTAATCGGTCCATCTAAACCAATATACATACCAAAATCAATGACTGCGTTTGCTTCTTCAATCGTTCCACCAAAACAATGAAATACGCCTTTGACACTACCTTGATAAGGCTTTAAAACGTCTAAACACTCTTTAACCGCATTTCTTGAATGAATAATGATGGGTTTTTGATATTCGATTGCAAGTTCTATTTGTTTTTTAAATGCTTCTTTTTGGACATTAAGTTGTTCGCTTGAATAGTGTAGATCTATCCCACACTCACCGACAGCAACGACTTTCGGATGTGTCAGTAACTCTTTGATAAATTCAGTAGACGTTTGTGCTTCACTTGGGTGAACACCAACAGCAGCATATAAGCTTGGATATTGTTCAGCTAAGGCAACTGCATAAGCACTTGATGCTTCATCAATACCAATCACGATCATCTTTTCAACGCCGTTATCCTCAGCATCCATGATGACGATATTGAGATCATCAATGTAGTCTTCAAAATTTAAATGTATGTGTGTATCTATCATTATCTCACCCAAATTCTTATGTATTATCATTTTAACATATTCATGTTGGAATAACGATATATCCTATTCTTTTACATAAAAAAAACACACCAATAATATGGTGTGTTTAATTCGTATATGAATTTACTTATTTAATAATTTTTGTAACTGAACCAGCACCAACGGTACGTCCACCTTCTCGAATTGAGAATTTAGTTCCTTCTTCAATCGCGATTGGGTGAATCAGTTCAACGTTCATGACAGTGTTATCACCAGGCATTACCATTTCAGTACCTTCTTGTAAGGTAATGACACCAGTAATGTCTGTTGTACGGAAGTAAAATTGTGGGCGGTAGTTTGAAAAGAATGCTGTATGACGTCCACCTTCTTCTTTTGATAAGACGTATACTTGCGCTTCAAAAACACTGTGTGGGTTTACTGATTTTGGTTTCGCTAATACTTGTCCACGTTCTACTTCGTCACGGCTGACACCACGTAATAAGGCACCAATGTTGTCACCAGCTTCAGCGTAGTCTAATAATTTACGGAACATTTCAACACCAGTAACTGTGGTCGTTTGAGTATCACGGATACCAATAATTTCAACAGGGTCTCCAACTTTAACTTGTCCACGTTCAACACGTCCAGTAGCAACTGTACCACGACCTGTAATGGTGAACACGTCTTCTACTGGCATTAAGAAAGGTTTGTCAGTTTCACGAACTGGCGTATCGATGTAAGTATCCACTGCATTTAATAATTCATCAATTGCATTTTCCCATTTTTCTTCACCGTTTAATGCACCAAGTGCAGATCCACGGATTACAGGAATGTCATCACCTGGGAAATCATATTCAGAAAGAAGTTCACGAACTTCCATTTCGACTAAGTCTAATAATTCATCGTCATCAACCATGTCCGATTTGTTTAAGAAAACAACAAGTTTAGGGACACCTACTTGACGAGAAAGTAAGATGTGTTCACGTGTTTGTGGCATAGGACCATCAGCACCTGAAACAACTAAGATTGCGCCGTCCATTTGAGCAGCACCTGTAATCATGTTTTTAACGTAGTCTGCGTGACCTGGGCAGTCAACGTGTGCATAGTGACGTGCTTCAGTTTCGTATTCTACGTGTGCAGTATTAATTGTAATACCGCGTTCTTTTTCTTCTGGTGCAGAGTCAATAGATGCATAATCTTTTACTTCTGCAAATCCTTTTTTAGCTGAATATACTGTAATTGCAGCAGTTAAAGTAGTTTTACCGTGGTCAACGTGTCCAATTGTACCAATGTTGACATGGGTTTTATTTCTTTCAAATTTTTGTTTTGCCATTTCTGGTTTCCTCCTAAGTTTTTTTACTTAAAATATGCGTTTTTTTCATTCAATCATATTGTAATTGATTTTATATGTTTTTGCAAGTTTATTCGCTCATTCCACGTTTTTTGAGTACTTCTTCTGTCACTGATTTTGGACATTTATCATACTCTTTAAATTGCATAATGAAGTTTGCACGACCTTGTGTATTTGAACGAAGTGCCGTTGCATAACCGAACATTTCAGATAATGGTACACTTGCACGTACGACTACCGCATTACCACGAGGTTCTTGAGATTCAAGACGTCCTCTACGAGAGGTAATGTCCCCGATGACATTCCCAACATAATCGTTAGGAGCTGTCACTTCAACATCCATGATTGGTTCTAATAAAACTGGTGAAGCAGATTTTTTCGCATTTCTTAATGCCATTGATGCTGCAACTTTAAATGCCATCTCATTCGAGTCAACATCATGGTAAGACCCGAAGTGTAGCGTTGCTTTGACATCAATGAGTGGATAACCCGCTAAAATTCCATTAGGTAATGCTTCTTCTAACCCTTTTTGTACTGCTGGAATATATTCACGAGGGACAATCCCACCTACAATTTTATCAACGAATTCAAAGCCTTTACCTGGGTTTGGTTCAAAAATAATTTGTACGTGTCCGTATTGTCCACGTCCACCTGATTGACGAACAAACTTTCCTTCGACATCTGCTTCTTGAGTAATCGTTTCGCGGTATGATACTTGAGGTTGTGCAACATTTGCTTCAACTTTAAACTCACGTTTCATACGGTCCACAATAATATCTAAGTGAAGCTCACCCATACCAGCAATAATTGTTTGACCTGTTTCATGATCAGTATATGCTTTAAAGGTTGGATCTTCTTCAGATAATTTTTGAAGTGCATTGGTCATCTTGTCTTGATCTTGTTTTGTTTTAGGTTCAATCGCGACGTTAATCACGGGTTCTGGGAACACCATTGATTCCAAGATAATATCATCTTTTTCTAAAACGAGTGTATCTCCAGTTGTTGTATTTTTCAAACCAACAACAGCGGCAATATCTCCAGCATAAATCTCTTTGATTTCTTCACGAGAGTTTGCATGCATTTGTAAAATACGACCAAAACGTTCTTTGTTATCTTTCGTTGCATTCATCACGTATGATCCTGCAGCTAGTTTACCTGAATACACTCTAAAGAATGTAAGTCGACCCACATAAGGGTCTGTCATCACTTTGAAAGCTAATGCTGTGAACGGTTCATCATCAGAAGGTTTACGTCTTACTTCTTCACCTTTAGAGTTTTCACCGATGACAGATTCAATATCAACAGGTGATGGTAAGTAATCGATAACCGCATCGATCATTTTCTTCACACCTTTGTTTTTAAAAGATGTTCCGCAAATGACTGGGAAAAATTCTACAGCAAGTGTGCCTTTACGGATGGCTGCTTTTAGTTCTTCAGTGGTGACTTCTTCTCCTTCAAGATATTTCATCATGAGTTCTTCATCGAAATCAGCAACTGCTTCAATAAGTTCTGTATGTTTTGCTTCTGCAACTGCTTTTAAGTGATCTGGAATCGGAATGTCTTTACCCTCTTCTGCCATTTGACCATCGTATTCTGTTGCAGTTAATGTGACTAAATCAATAATTCCTGTAAAGTCTGCTTCTGCACCAATTGGCCATTGGATAGGTACCGCAACGACACCTAAACGATTTTTAATTGATTTGATTGCCGCTTCATAGTCTGCACCAATTTTGTCCATTTTATTGATATAGACAATTCTTGGAACTTTATAGTCAGTTGCTTGTCTCCAAACAGTTTCTGTTTGTGGTTCCACACCAGCTTGCGCGTCAAGTACTGTGACAGCACCATCAAGCACACGGAGTGAACGTGATACTTCTACCGTAAAGTCTACGTGACCTGGAGTATCAATGATATTAATCCTATGATCATTCCAAAATGCAGTGGTTGCTGCAGATGTAATGGTAATCCCACGTTCTTGTTCTTGAGCCATCCAGTCCATTGTTGCAGCACCGTCATGGACTTCACCAATTTTGTGGATACGTCCGGTGTGGAATAAAATACGTTCTGTTGTTGTCGTTTTACCGGCATCAATGTGAGCCATAATACCAATATTTCTTGTACGTTCTAGTGGATAATCACGAGGCATAATTGTCTCCTTTTACCAACGATAATGAGCAAAAGCTTTATTCGCTTCAGCCATACGATGAACATCTTCACGTTTCTTAACTGCAGCACCTAATCCTTGAGATGCGTCTAAGATTTCTTTCGCTAAACGTTCTTCCATCGTTTTTTCATTTCTAAGCCTTGCATATTGAATAAGCCAACGTAAACCTAATGTTTGTTTACGCGTTGGTCTCACTTCAACTGGCACCTGATAATTTTGCCCACCGACACGTCTTGAACGAACTTCAATGACTGGTGAGATGTTTTCTAAAGCTTCATTAAATACTTCAATAGGTTCCCTACCGGTAGCTTCTTTTACACGATTGAATGCACCGTATAAAATGCTTTGAGCAGTTCCTTTTTTACCGTCTAACATAATTGTGTTGACGACACGTGTTACCAATTTTGATTGGTAAATCGGATCTGGCAACACATCGCGTCTGACGATGTGACCTTTTCTAGGCATAAATTCACCATCTTTCTTTTTGATTTTTAATATTAAGTCGTTTTAGGACGTTTTGTACCATATTTACTACGAGCTTGAACACGGTTTTGAACACCGGTAGCATCTAATGTACCACGTACGATGTGGTATCGAACACCTGGTAAGTCTTTCACACGACCACCACGAATCAATACGACACTGTGTTCTTGAAGTGTATGACCGATTCCAGGAATGTATGCTGTTACTTCTGTACCGTTTGATAAACGCACACGAGCATATTTACGTAAAGCAGAGTTTGGTTTTTTAGGAGTCATTGTTGTGACACGAGTACAAACGCCACGTTTTTGAGGTGATTGGTAATCGCGTGTACTCTTTTTTAGTGAGTTGAATCCGTAACCAAGCGCTGGTGATTTAGATTTATATGTTTTACTTGAGCGTCCATTGCGTACGAGTTGAGCAATTGTAGGCATAGCGTCTCCTTTCTTCACACATATCCATGTGTTCCATTTTTGTTTTCAAAATAATATTTGGCTTTAGTAAAGCCAAATAATACTTCAATGAATTGTACCTTTTCGGCACACCCATATTATTTTATGACAAAAGCCTTTAATTGTCAACTAAAAGCTTTATTTTTTTTTAGTAAATCCATACATCATCCCTAAAATTCGATTGACACGTGTGATGGTTACAAATCTTTTAATAAAAAGCATGAGTTTATATTGTATACCTACCGTAGATTCAATTGGCATATGTTTAGATTGAATCAATCGAAGTACTTTTTTTGAAATGACGATAGGGTTCATGCCATTTTGTTCATCTTTTTCCATGGTTTCAATCGATTTTTTGATGCGATTTCCATATGCCACATCATCTTGTTCGTTTTTTTCTCGATGCTTCGTGAATTCTGTCCGAATATCACCAGGTAAAACCACTGAAACATGAATATTAAATGGTTTTACTTCATTGTGAAGTGCGTGTGAAAAATTAGATAATGCAGCTTTAGATGCTGAATAAAAGGTTTGAAATGGAATCGGAAAATTTGCAGCCAAACTACTCACATTAATGATTTTTCCTGATCCATGTGCTCTCATGTGAGGAACAACTCGTTGAATGACTTGAACCGCACCAAAAAAATTAACATCAAAAAGTCTTTTTGCATCATCTAGGCGTGTATTTTCAACTGATCCTGAAATACCCTTCCCAGCATTATTGACTAATACGTCTATATGCCCTTCTTTTTCAATGATGGTGTCAATCGCATGTTCTATTGTCTTAACATCAGTCACATCGACTTGAAAATTGAAAAATGGTTCGTCATTTACTTTTCTTCTTGATAATCCATATACTGTATATCCTTTTTTTGAAAGAAGGGTACATATGGATTTACCAATCCCTGCAGATGCTCCAGTGACAACAACAACTTTAGACATTACTCATTAAAGTCCTTAAGTTCTTCTAACACTTCTGCGATAATTTTTACAGCTTTGTCCATTTGTTCTTTTGTATGTGTTGCCGTGTAACTTGTTCTAATGAGACATTCTCCTGGAGGTGTTGCCGGTGGCAGCACTGGATTCACATAAATCCCTCGTTGGAATAAAATATTACACGCAAGCATCGTACGATGAGGCGTATATGTATAGATTGGAATAATTGGCGTGTTGGCAGATGGATCTTTAATTTCAAGTCCTGCTTCTACTAGTTTTCCTCTCATGTAAATAGAAATTTGTCTTAATGCTTCAACACGTTCAGGTTCTCTTCTTAAAATTTCTAGAGCTTTCATTGCTGCCGCTGTATTTGATGGTGGAATGGCTGCTGAGAATATATACGGTCTAGAGTTGTGTCTAATGTAATTTATGACTTCTTTGCTTGCTGCAACATATCCGCCTAAGCTTGCAAGTGATTTTGAGAAAGTACCCATCACGATGTCTACATCTTTCATTAAATCATAATGTTCATGGGTTCCACGTCCAGTTTTACCAGTGACCCCTAAACCGTGTGCATCATCGACCATCACTCTAATTTCATATTTTTTTGCAAGTTTGACAATACTTGGTAAATCAGCAACATCACCCGTCATAGAAAACACACCGTCAGTGATGATAATCATCCCTTTATCTTGATTGTTTTTTTCTAATTGTGCTTTGGTTTTAATGATTTTATTTTCTAAATCTTTCATGTCGTTATGCTTGTATCGAACAACTTCCGCATATGACAATTTCATGCCATCATATATTGATGCATGGTTTTCTTTATCAGAGAAAATAATGTCATTTCTTCCAGCAATCGCAGAGATAATTCCTAAATTAGATTGAAATCCTGAACTAAAAATTGTTGCCTCTTCCATACCGACAAATGCAGACAATTGTTTTTCAAGCTCAACATGCATTGATAACGTCCCATTTAAGAATCTAGATCCTGAAACACCCGTACCAAACGTAAGTGTCGCTTCTTTGGCTGCTTCGATAACTTCTGGATGTGACGTGAGTCCTAAGTAGTTATTTGATCCAATCATAATTTGATGGATCCCTTCCATTTCTACTTCTGTATCTTGTTTACTTGTTAACTCATGAAAATACGGATAAATACCCGCTGCTTTTGCTTCATCTGCAGTTTTATAATCTATACATTTTTTAAAAATATCCATAATAACTCCTAGTAATATTGACGCTTTAATATATTATACTAAAAATTTTACTATTTTTAGTGGAATTTAATCATAAATGATGTAATTTATGTGTCAAAATGACCATAATATTAAAGAAAAAAGTGGTTTTCGCCACTTTTATTCTTCAAAATCTTCTTCTTCATATGTGTTGGCACGATCATATTCAAATGATGTTTCTTTAAGTATTCCGGTACCTGCAGGAATCAGTCCACCAATAATGACATTTTCCTTGAGTCCGTGTAGCTTATCGACTTTACCTTTAATCGCTGCATCAGTTAATATTCTTGTTGTTTCTTGGAATGATGCTGCAGATAAGAATGAGTCACTTCTTAGTGATGCACGCGTAATACCTAACAAGATTGGACGACCGACTGCAAGTTGTTTTCCTTGTTTAATCATCTCAAAGTTTGCGTGTTTAAATTGTGTCACGGAAACTTCTGTTCCAGGTAGTAACTCTGTATCACCTTCAGTAACAACATAAATTCGTCTAAGCATTTGTCTTACAATAAGTTCGATATGTTTGTCACTGATTTCAACGTTTTGAGCACGGTATACTTTTTGAACTTCTTCTAAAATGTATAACTCTGATGCCTCGGTTGAGACAGCACGTAGTAACTCTTTTGGATGAAGTGATCCCATGGTTAGTCGTTGACCAGCTTTAACTGCTGCGTTTTTACGCACTAAGACATCAATGTTTGGATCAATGTTGTATTTATATTCTTTATCGTTTTTATCAGCGATAGTCACAACCGTAAATCCGTTACGTTGTCTTTCGACAGATGTTACCTTACCGTCAACTTCACTAATGATTCCTTTACCTTTAGGGTTTCTTGCTTCGAAAAGCTCTTGAATACGAGGGAGACCTTGGGTAATATCTGATGCGGATGCCACACCACCGGTGTGGAATGTACGCATCGTCAGTTGTGTACCTGGTTCACCAATAGATTGTGCAGCAACAACCCCAACGGCTTCACCTACTTCAACAGGCATATTCGATGCTAAGTTACGTCCATAACATTTTGCACATACGCCATTTTCACTATTACATGTTAAGTTTGAACGAATTTCAACTTCTTTTACATCTGCTGCAATAATTGCCGCAGCAATTTCATCGGTGATGAGTTCATTTTTCTTTACAAAGAAGTCTTTAGATTCAGGCTTTTTAACATCTTGCATCGCATAACGACCTACAATTCGGTCATAAAGAGGCACGATATCTTTGTTGGTTTTGTCATTAATAATTGAACGCATCACAATACCACGTTCAGCTTGACAATCTTCATCAACAACAATCACATCTTGAGACACGTCAACAAGTCTTCTTGTTAAGTACCCTGATTCAGCTGTTTTAAGTGCGGTATCTGTAGATCCTTTACGCGCACCGTGTGTTGAAATAAAGAATTCTGATACAGTAAGTCCTTCTCTAAATGATGCTTTAACTGGTACTTCAATGGTATCCCCTTTCGGGTTATTCATGAGTCCACGCATCCCAACAAGTTGGACAAAGTTATTTACATTACCACGGGCTCCAGAATCACTCATCATAAACAAGTTGTTGTCTTGATCAAACTCTTTCATCACGTTTTTTTCAATCGATTGACGTGCATCTTCCCAAATTTTAATAATGAGTTTACGACGTTCTTCGTTCGTCACGAATCCTTCGTTATACCATTCTAAAATGTTATCAATGCTCTGGTTTGCTTCTGTTAAAATATCTTCTTTTTTTGAATATACATCAATGTCAGCAAATGACACCGTAATCCCTGAAATGGTTGAGTATTTAAATCCTAAATCTTTCAGTCTGTCAAGCATTTTTGAAGTCTCACTAATGTGGAGTTTCTTAAATACTTGAGCAATGATCTTAGATAAGAATTTTTTCGTAAATGGTGTTGGTACCGGAATGTTATTTAAAACATCTTTCGGATTCACACCTTTAGCGATAAAGTACTTGTTTGGTGTTCCTTTTTCAAGGTTTTCATCGGTCGGTTCATTTAAGTACGGGAAGTTTGGTGGCAAGATTTGATTAAATATAAGTTTACCAAATGTTGTCACTAAATATTGTTGTTTTTGTTCTTGCGTGAAATATTGATCCATCGATTTAGGATCAATGATGATCCGCGTATGTAACTGAATGAACTTATCTTCGTATGCGTGTTGTGCTTCTTCAAAGTTTGCGAAGAAATGTCCTTCGTATTTATGTTTTTCTAAATGTTGCTCACGTTTGTAATCTGCATCAAATCCGTGGAATGGACGATCTTTCGTTTCTTCAATCGTTAAATAATAATTTCCTAGAACCATGTCTTGTGATGGTGTAACGACTGGTTTACCATCTTTAGGGTTCAGAATGTTATTCGATGCTAACATAAGTAAACGAGCTTCTGCTTGAGCTTCATTAGAAAGTGGTACGTGAACAGCCATTTGGTCACCATCGAAATCCGCATTAAACGCAGGAGTAACTAATGGATGCAAACGGATTGCTTTCCCGTCAATAAGTTTTGGTTCAAATGCTTGAATTCCTAAACGGTGAAGCGTTGGTGCACGGTTAAGTAATACCGGATGTTCTTTAACAACCTTTTCAAGCGCTGCCCATACTTCATCATCCATGCGATCGTATTTTGAATTCGCATTTTTCTTCGCATTCGTATCTTCACCACTATTTTTTTGTAGTTCTCTCAAAATAAACGGTTTAAATAACGTAATCGCCATTTCACGTGGGATACCACATTGATACATCTCTAAGTCTGGTCCAACAATAATCACTGAACGACCAGAATAGTCAACCCGTTTACCAAGCAAGTTTTGACGGAAACGACCTTGTTTACCACGTAATAAATCTGAAAGTGATTTGAGGTGTCTGTTTCTTTCTACGGCTGCTTTTTTACCTCGTTTTGCATTATCAAATAATGCATCAACTGCCTCTTGAAGCATACGTTTTTCATTTTTCGTAATTAATCTTGGTGCCATTTGTTCTTTTTGTTTTTTTAATCGATTATTACGGTTTAAGATACGTCTATATAAGTCATTTAAGTCCGTAGTCGCAAAACGACCACCATCAAGTGGCACCATTGGACGTAAATCTGGTGGAATGACTGGAACAACATCTAAGACCATCCATTCAGGTTTATTGTCTGAATTATTAAATGCTTCAACAACTTCTAAACGTTTGATGATGCGTTCACGTTTTTGTTTTGAACTAGTTTTTAGTTTACGTCTTAAAATGCGTACTTCTTTGTCTAAATCTAAGTCTTGAAGTAACTTTTTCACGGCCTCAGCACCCGTTAGTGCAACAAATTTATTGTAGTATTCTTCAGATAATCTAGAATAATCTTGTTCCGATAAAATTTGTTTTTTTGATAATGGTGCTTGACCAGGATCCGTCACGATATAAGATGCATGATACACGACTTCTTCTAATTGTTTTGCTTTAATACCTAGTAAAACAGCAAGTCTAGACGGTGAGTTTTTTAAATACCATGTATGAACAACAGGTGCTTCAAGTTCAATGTGACCCATGCGTTCACGACGTACTTTGGCTTCAGTAATTTCAATCCCACATTTTGAACAAATTTGTCCTTTATTGCCGCTTTGTTTTTTACCACAAGCACACTGATAGTCTCTTGTTGGACCAAAGATGCGCTCACAAAACAACCCACCTTCTTCTGGTTTTGATGTACGGTAGTTAATGGTTTCGTGTGTTTTAACTTCACCATAAGACCACTGTCTTATTTCATCTGGTGATGCTAAACGAATTTTCAAATGTGAAAAAGTTTTTGACCCGTATCCTTTGTGGTCTATCTTTGCTTGACTTTGAAGTCTAGATTGAACATCAATGGTCTGAATAGGATCGACATATGGTAGTTCACCTTCAACCCGTGTATCGCCATCTTCTGCATGGACGTGCTCTTTAAGAGGATCTAAACC
>JBMTKL010000017.1:0-10651 GCA_049439405.1 Acholeplasmataceae bacterium
TGAACACATTGGCATCATAAAAACCTCTGTATACCGATAATGGTGATGGATGAACCGTTTTTATCACGCAGTGCTCGCCTTTAATATATGGTTCAAAGGATTGAGCAAACTTACCCCATAGTAAAAATACAACATGTTTTTGTTGTTTAGAAATCGTTTCAATGAGTTTTTGAGTCAACATTTCATATGCTTTCCATGCATGAGATAAAGGTTTACCTTGTTCAACAGATAAATACACATTCCAAAGGAGTACCCCTTGAGACGCCCATCTTGATAAATCACCATCGTTAGCATCAACGTGACCATACTGCATGTCAATCGCTTTAAATATGTTTTTTAGTGAAGGTGGTAACGGGCTTTTCAAACATGAAAAAGCCAACCCATTGGCTTGTCCTTCTCCGTGATATGGATCTTGTCCTAAAATCACGACTTTGATTTGATGTAAAGGTGTTTGATCTAAAGCGATAAATCTCATCTCATCAGGTGGATAGACTGGATCTTCGCATTGTTGTATGTTTTGTTTGATTGTCGCAATAAGAGATGAGATATCTTCACGTTTTAAAAAGTCTTTAAAAGTCATACTCTAATTATAACAAAAAAAGAGATAAGCACGCTTATCTCTTTACTTGTTTTGTTTTTTATTTAATGAATGATGCAAATTTTTTAACTGTACGTACAAGTTGTGATGTATAACTCATTTCGTTATCATACCATGCAAGTACTTTAACAAGTTGTTTACCATTTGATTCAACAATTTGAGTTGATAATGAATCAAAAATTGAACCATACGTTGTGCCAACTACATCGCCTGATACGATCGGATCAACAGCATATTTGAATGATTCTGATTGTGCAGCTTCCATTGCTTTATTGACTTCTTCTGCAGTTACTTTTTTACTTAATTCAACGGTTAAATCAACAATTGAACCCGTAATTGTTGGGACACGTAAAGCAGTACCATCTAATTTACCATTGAGTTCAGGTAATACTAAACCGATTGCTTTAGCAGCACCCGTCGATGTAGGGACAATGTTAAATGCTGATGCACGACCACGACGCGCAAAAATGCCTTTTTTGTGTGGACCATCAACTGCACTTTGGTCAGCTGTTAATGCGTGGACTGTTGTCATAAATCCTTTTTCGATACCGAAGTTATCTTGTAATGCTTTCGCGACAGGTGCTAAACAGTTTGTTGTACATGATGCACCACTAATAATATTTTCATCACCAATTAAAATATCATCGTTGACGTTAAACACAACTGTTTTAACACTCCCTTTAGCAGGTGCACTGATCACGACTTTTTTCGCACCAGCTTCTAAATGCCAACCAGCTTTTTCTTCATCAGCAAAAAGTCCAGTACATTCTAAAACGACATCTACCCCAAGTTCACCCCAAGGTAATTCTTTTGGATTTCTTATTGCAGAAATTGGAATTTGTTTTCCTTCAACGACTAGGTTGGATCCTGAAAAGCTCACTGCATCTTCTAAAAAACGTCCTTGAGCTGTGTCATACTTAAGTAAGTATGCAAGTGTTTCTGCGTCTGTTAAATCGTTAATACCGACAACGTCAAATGTTGGGTCTTGTGATAACAAACGAAAAGCGAGACGACCAATGCGGCCGAACCCATTGATTGCGACTTTAATAGCCATAATATGAATATTCCTCCTCGAATTTTATAGCACCTATATTGTAACATGTTATGTATAAAAAAACTATCATCACAGCATATTGTGTAAAATGTAAACGTTTTTCTTAATTAAATACTCGTGATTTTGGTATAATATGACTACAAAATAAAGGTGGTGTGTCATGAATAAAAACATAGAATTAGAATTTAAAACTGTCATTCCAAAACCTACGTATGAATCCATATTATTGGAATACAATTTAAATGATAATGTGTTTTTACAAACCAATCATTATTTTGACACCTCAGACTTGGCTTTATCAAACCAACATATCGTCTTAAGAATCAGACAAAAAGGATCCAGATTTTTTAAAGTGACTTTAAAAAGTCAGCATCCTGAAGATGCTTATGAATCGCACATTTTACTATCTAAAGAGCAAGCGCAAACCATGCTTAAAGAAGGATTTCAAACAAAAGATTTTTTTCCGAAAGTTGATTATTTCGTCTCCTACCAGACATCCATTGATAATTACCGAGCATCCATGCCTTATCACCATGGTATTATGTTTATAGATCGTTGTGAATATTGTGGCCAAGTAGATTATGAAATCGAGTATGAAGTTCCTCAATTTGAAGAGGGATTGAAACAATTTGAGATGTTTCTCTCGAAGCATGAATTAACCTATGAAAAAACAAAAAGAAAAAGTGATCGTGCATTTAGTTGTCAAATATAAAAAAAAAGACCTTGAGTCTTTTTTTTATACGTTGTTCTCTTCTGCTTGTATTTCATCGAAATAACGTTTTAATGCTGATTGATAATCACATGTCTCTCCGACTGGACAATCGACACACATAATTAGATCTCGTAACCTTTTTGGAATAAAGACTCTGATTTCTTCATCGTTGTATCCAACTTGCATTTTTTCTCCATCAATGATGATGGGTCTTTTAAGTACTGAAGGAAAGTCTAAAATAAATTGTTTGAGCTCGCTTATTTTCATATCTTCAACATCGAGCGCTTTTTCTTTAAATATTTTAGATCTTGTTGAGATGATATCTTCAAATCCATTTTCAGCATTTCTTAGCATTGCATCAATGTCCTTCATTGTGATTAGCTGATTAAATAAATTTTTTTCATCGTATGCAATTCTATGATCATCTAACCACTTTTTCGCTTTCCGACAAGACGAACAACTTGGTGTAGTAAATATCGTAATCATGTCTTCCTCCTTTTTGAGATAGGTTTAAGCCTATAGCACAATTGTGTTGAGATGTTTACCTGCTTTTGTATTATATAATCGGGTCAATTGATTTGCAAGGTGATTTTACATTTTCATGGTAAAAACACACATTTTATCATTGTTTTTTGCGTAAAAACGACATTTTTTGTTATAATAAATATAAATTTACGAGGGAGTTATATTATGTCAACATGGGATTTAAGTCCTTTCTATACAAGTGTCGAGGCTTGGGATAAAGATTTCTCAGGTCTACAAGAAAAAATTAACCACATCACTTCTTTTAAAGGTAAATTGAGTCATAAAAAAGATTTAAAAGCATATTACGAATACGAAGAGGATTTAACCACTCTTTTTTATCGTTTATATGCCTATATTCATTTAAAAAGCGATCTCAATTTAAAAGATCAAGCATTACAAGCAAAAAATCAACAAATGATGATGGTGATTTCTAAGTTAAATCAACTATCTGCTTTTGTATCACCTGAACTGATTGCACTAGGTGAATCTTATGTCATGGAGATGCTTGATGGTGATCCATTTTTAGAAAACTACCGTTTTCCACTTCAAAAACTATTTCACTCACAAGCACATGTCTTAGATGAAGCTCAAGAAGGTATTCTTGCAAACTTCTCAACAACGAGACGTATCCCTTCTACACTGCATCAATCACTTTCGATCATTGATAGAGACGATGAGGAAGTCACGTTTAGTGATGGGACAACCAAAAAAGTAGGTTCATCAAACTGGACATCTCTCATTAATGAAGTGCCTACTGCGGAAGACCGTAAAAAAGTATTTGAGGCAACCTTTAAACGCTACAAGGACAATAAATCTGCGTTTGCTGCTACTTATCAACTTGTATTAATGAATTTAAAAGCGAACTATCAATCAAGAGGTTATGAAAGTTCTTTAGAAGCAGCACTTTTTGGAAATAACATTCCTACTTCAGTATTTCATAACTTAAAAGATGTCGCTTATGAAAATACAAATCCAATCAAGCGTTATATCGACATCCGAAAGAAACATATGAAATTAGATGCATATCACACATATGACAGATTTTTATACATCGAAAAAGATGATAAAAAATACACATATGATGAAGCGAGACAACTATTTTTTGATGCCTTAGAAGGCTATGATGAAGAGTTTGTCGCAAACCAAAAAGAAGCTTTAGCTGATGGATTTGTTGATGCTTATCCTCAAGATGGTAAACGGACTGGTGCATATTCTTCAGGTTTTTATGGTTTTCATCCATACATTTTATTAAACCATGATGATACATTATCAAGTGTCATGACTTTAGCACATGAAGCAGGTCATAGTGCGCATACAATCTTTTCAAATGAAGCACAACCGATGCCAATTAGTGACTATACCATTTTCGTTGCTGAAATCGCATCGACGTTTAATGAACAAGTCTTACAAGATCATTTAATTAAACTTGCTACAACAAAAAAACAAAAAGTCGTACTTCTTGAAACCGCTATTAACCGTATTATGTCAACCTTTTATCGTCAAACATTATTTGCAACTTATGAATTTATGGCGAATGAAAAAGCAGCAAAAGGTGAACCAATTACCGCTGATTCATTATCTCAAATTATGATTGACTTATATAAACATTATTATGATTTAGACATTACTGAAGAAATTTATAAACCCTATGTTTGGGCATACATTCCGCATCTATTCCACACACCATACTATGTGTATCAATACGCAACCTCATATGCAGCGTCTTATAAGATTTATCAAGATGTCAAAAACAATGTCCCTGGTGCGATGGATAATTATAAAAAAATGCTCAAAGCCGGTGGATCAATGTATCCCGTTGATGAAGCGAAACTTGCTGGCGCTGATTTGACAGAAAAAACGCCTTTCTTAGCAGTTATCGATCGTTTAAATGAACTTTTAGATGAACTTGAAGAGGCTTTAAAATAAGGAGTAACTATGAGACTTGTCTCAGGAATTAAACCGACCGGTGGATTAACCTTAGGAAATTACATCGGTGCAATTAAACAATTCGTGAACTTACAAAATACACTAAAAGATACTGAATTCTTTATTTTCATTGCGGATTTACACGCCATTACAACACCCATTAAACGTGAAGAATTAAAGAAAAATATCAAAGACATTGCAGCACTCTATTTAGCATGTGGACTTGATCCAAATCAAGTCAATTTATTCGTACAATCTGATATTCCAGCACATTCACAACTTGCATATGTCATGGAATCAACAGTATATATGGGTGAGATAGAACGGATGACCCAGTTTAAAGATAAGCGTCAAAAGCAAGAAGAAAGTTTAAGAAGTTCGTTATTTACATATCCAGCTTTAATGGCTGCAGATATTTTATTATATGATGCAGACATTGTGCCTGTTGGTGAAGATCAAACACAACATCTAGAACTTACAAGAACACTCGCTCAACGTTTTAATCATCTTTATGGAGAGACGTTTGTTGTCCCTAAAGCATATCATCCTAAAACGGGTGCTCGTATTAAATCACTGACTGAACCGACTAAAAAGATGGCGAAAACTGATGAATCACCAAAATCTTATATTCTTCTCCTTGATGATATCGCACAAGCAAAAAATAAAATTCGTTCTGCTGTCACAGATAGTGAAGCATCTATTTATTATGATCCTGAGAACAAACCTGGGATATCAAATTTACTGACGATTTATGCATCCTTAGAAAATGTGTCGATTGAAGATGCTGTCCTTAAGTTTAAAGATAGCTCTTACAAAGATTTTAAAGAAGCGGTCGCAGTATCGGTAGAAAATACCTTGAAGCCTATACAAGATAATTATGCACGTATTATGTCTGAAGGCATTTTGCATGATGTCTTAGATCAAGGACAAAGTGTTGCAAGTAAGATTGCTTACAAAAAAATTAGTAAAGTATATAAAAAAATAGGATTTCAAAGAAAATAAAAGGAATACATCCGTATTCCTTTTTTATCTTTTAATATGAAGTTTCTTGACATCTTTTAGTAATTCTCCGTCTATTTCACCATGTAAAGGCATGTTTGTTTCAACAATAACATCGGTCGCTTGATGTATCTCTACAAAGCGTTTAAACCAGACATGTTTTCCTATATAGATGAGTGGGAAAATGAAAAAGAGTAGCCATTTAGGACAATCTTTAATGATGACAACATGAAGCTTATCATCTCTTTTCGCTTGTGGAGCAATGAGCATACCGCCACCAAACTTATTACCAAACATGATTGAAACCATCCATACACGTTCATGCGTCAATGGTTTACCATCCATAGTAAAGCACATCTCTGAAGGATGATGTTTTACAAAACCTTTAAGTGTCGCTCTTAAATAACTCATGGATGTTTTTTTTGCATGTTCTGTATCGATGATGTGACCAACAAGTCCATCTAACCCAACCCCTACACCATTAATAAATTTATAGGCGTGGTCTTTCACTATGACGGTAGGAAGATGTAATAAATATGGTTTCACTGGAACAAGTAATACATGCTGATTTAGACTTCTTAGAAAGTCATTCCCCGTTCCGCCTTTGACCATAAAAATGTCTTGTTGAATATCATTGATGTTTATGGTATTGACTAACCGATTTAATGTGCCATCTCCACCAACAATAATGAGCCGGTCATCGATTTGGATATCACTTAAAAAAACATCAACATGGTCAATATCTAACATGTTTTTCATGACCACTGCGTGATGCGTTTTTTTGAGTTTTTTCTTTAAACGTTCAACAAATCTAGGATGTTGTCCATTTCTAGATTTTGGATTGAATAAAATAATGTCCATTACTTAATCATTACACCATATTTTTTCTTGCCACGTCTTACGATGGCATACTTACCCGCAAGAAAATCTTCTTTGCTTAACATCATGTCGACATCTTGAACTTTTTCACCATTAATTGTGATGGCACCATTATTTATGAATTCTCTCGCTTCTCTTTTTGATTGTGCGAGTCCTAAGTCAATTAGTGCATCCATTATCGACTGAGTGTTGGTTTGAGGTAGTGTTTTTGACAGCATCGCGAGCGCTTCTTCATCAAGATCACTAAACGACCCACTAAACAGTGATTCAGTCACTTGAATCGCTTTTTCAAGGGCTTTTTCACCATGAACCATCTTGACAACTTCTTCACTGAGTTTCTTTTGTGCTTCTCTTAAATGTGGTGCTTCATTCATTTTTTGTATATACGTTTGGATCGTGTCATCAGGTAATAATGTTAGCATATTAAAATAATTTAATACGTCAGCATCGGATGCATTGACAAAATATTGATACAGTTCATAAGGTGACGTCAGTGTCTGATCAAGCCATAATGTTCCTGATTCAGATTTACCAAATTTAGTCCCATCTGCTTTTAATAGTAATGGTGATGACAATCCCACGGCTTTTGCATCTTGATGCGTTTTTCTAATCAGCTCTAACCCTGTCGTAATATTTCCCCATTGATCGGATCCACCAAATTGAATTTGACACTTGTGGTGGTCATATAAATGCAAAAAATCAATCGCTTGTATCAGCATATAAGAAAATTCAGTATATGAAATACCAGTTTCTAAGCGTTTAGCCACTGTATCTTTTGCAAGCATGTAATTAATTGAAAACTGTTTTCCGTAATCTCTTAAAAAAGAGATCATATCAATATGCTTGACCCAATCATAATTATTGACATAAACAGCGTCGTCACCTAAAAAATGCTTTAATTGAGATTCTATTTTACGAGCATTTTCTAGTGATTCTTCTAGTGTCAACAATTTTCTTTCAGCCGATTGTTTTGGGTCACCTATAAGCCCAGTCGCACCACCGATTAATACAATAGGGGTATGCCCATAAGATTGTAATAACTTCATACGAACGATTTGGACTAAATGTCCAACCGTTAATGATTGACCCGTAGGATCAAATCCACAATAAAACCCTGATGATTGGTCATTAAGCAATGACTGGGCAAGTCTTTCATCACTGACATCTTTTAGTAATCCTCTAGTTGATAATACATCATATAATGCCATTAATTCGTACTCCCTCTATTGACAATAAAATGTGGTAATGAGATTCTGATATTTTCCACATCTTGTTTATTCATTAATTTTGTTAATAAGCGCATGGATACCGCACCAATGTCATACACTGGAATATCAAGTGATGTTAGCATTGGTCTTGCGAGCATCGCATAACGGGTATTTTGAAAGCCTGCAACTTCAACATCTTCAGGAACTTTCCTGTCATTATCAAGTGCAATATTCATAAATGATACAGCGATCGAATCTCTCACACCAATGGCTGCATCTACCTCTTTATCTTTGAAAAATGATGAGAAATGTTGACGGTTTATTTGCGTATCTCCACTAGTTCTAAAGATTTTAGGGGATAATTTCGCCTCTTCCATTGCTTTTGTATAGCCTTTTTCTTTTTCTTCATTGACTGCATATCGTCTTGCAGTTGAAAGTAAGTATATATTTTTTCTACCTGCTTCAATCATCTTTTTCGTAATTTCATAGCCTGCTTTTTCATAGTCGATGGTGACCACAGGTGTGGATTCATCATCTGCGACGACATTAGCAAACACATAAGGAATACTGTTTTGATCAAAAATACGTTTCACATCTTCGACTCGTTTTTCAGATAATTCATCATTTAAAAATAAAATACCATCCACTTGTTCTGCAACAATTTTATGAACTGCATCAATCACATCCATGTCTTCATAGATAGAAAATATTTTTACTGAATACTTATAGTTTTGAGCAATATCAGAAATACCACCTAACATCTCTGAAACAGATGCTCTGGTGATATCAGAAATCACAACCCCTACAGTGGTTGTTTTACGGCTTGCAAGTCCTCTTGCGATGACATTAGGACGATATCCTAATTCTTTGATGACTTTTAAAACCCGTTCTCTGGTTTCTTGTTTCACTTTTTCAGGATTATTTAACACACGTGACACCGTAGCTAAAGACACACCTGCTGCGAGTGCAACACTATAAATTGTAGCTTGTGGCATAGATTCACCTCTGATTTTTTTTAAGAATTTACTCTTAGTATAGCATATTATGAAAAGGCTTTCAACAATCAATGAAAATATTTTCATTTGCTTACATTTTTTTACAAAATGACAAAATAAAAAGCGACCCATGGTCGCTTTAGTATTATCGATCTCTTTTTTCTTTAATTCTTGCAGCTTTCGCAGATAAGTTTCTAATGTATCCTAGGTGTGCTCTTCTAACGATACCACGTCTTACAACTTCAATATGATCAATCGTCGGTGTGTGTACTGGGAATGTACGTTCAATCCCGATACCGTAAGAAATTTTTCTTACTGTAAATGTTTCTGAAATTCCGCCACCTTGTTTTTTGATGACTAATCCTTCAAAAATCTGAATACGTTCTCTTGTCCCTTCTTTAATCGATACCGCGACTTTCACAGTATCACCAGGACTAAAGGTTGGTACGTCTTTCATATATTTTTTAGTAATGGATTCAAGTAATGCTTGTCCTTTTAATGTTGCCATAATACGACCTCTTTCTTTTTTTTGTTTCGTGTGTTCATACATGACATGCAGCGGACCACGCGATTTGACTCGCAACGCTATTATATCAAAGCGCCACGCGTTATACAAGTATATTATTTACTCTTTGTTTTTTTTAATAAGTCTGGACGTTTTTTTTGTGTGACTTCAATTTTCTTAGCCTCACGCCATGCTTTAATATTTGCATGGTGACCTGACAGTAAAACTTCAGGGACATCATATCCAGCATATGACTCTGGTTTTGTATATTGTGGGTGTTTTAAATAGCCATCATACAAGCTATCTTCTTTGACTGATGCTTCTTGAATGACATCTGGAAGTAGCCGAATCACGGAATCCATGACAAGCATCGCTCCAATGTCACCATTGGTTAAGATCACATCACCAATTGAGATTTCTCCATCAATCATATTTTCAACACGTGCATCTACACCTTCATAATGACCACAAATCAAAATCATTTTTTTAATTTGTGCCATGTGATTCGCAGTTGATTGTGTATAAATTGGACCTTGAGGACTCAGTAAATACACTTTTGTTTCCTCATCTTTAAGTGCCATGACGGCATCATAAATGGGTGGGAATTGCATGAGCATCCCAACACCACCACCATAAGGTGTATCATCAATTTGTTTATGCTTATTGTGAGCATAATCTCTTAAATCATGAATATGAACCTTGACATGTTCATCTCTGATGGCTCTTTTTACGATCGATGTCTTGATGAATTCATCATAAAATTCAGGAAATATCGTGAGTATATGAATAATCATAATAAACCTTCTATCACATAAACAGTAACGCTTTCTGTTGTGACGTCTTTAATAAAGGCGTCTACAAATGGTATGAGTACTGTTTTTTGTTGATGAAGCACTTCTAAAATGTGTCCTTGTGGAACTTCTCTAATGCCAGTCACTGATCCAATGACTTGATTCGATTCATCTAAGACAGTCAGTCCGATTAAATCTTCATAATGATACCCTGAATCAGCTTCGAGTTTTTCTTTGCTATAAATGTCTTTGTCTTTTAACATTAAGACATCATTAATATTTCCCATCTCTTTAAACGAGATTAATATTTTACCTTTATGCACTCTAGAAGACTGTATTTCATAAGGTGTATCATCGATATAGACAACATCACCAACAAGAAATCGTTCAAAGTCACTTAAATTGATGACTTTGAGTTCTCCTTTAATGCCGTGAGTTGTTGTTGTTTTACCTATCAAA
>JBMTKL010000018.1:0-10628 GCA_049439405.1 Acholeplasmataceae bacterium
TGTTTTTATCCATCTAATCACAATATGCTGAGGTTGATTGAATTGTTCTATGTAGTGATTCATTAGTGGGTGATTATTAATAAACATAATCATAATAGATATCTCGTTGATTGGTAATTCAAGAAATTCATCTACAGGTAATCCTTTCATATACATCACATGTGAAATATATGAGTGATCAACGTCACTATAATTAGTATCTTGATGATACATACTATGATATGTCACTATCATTTGTCTTAATTGCTTGATTCGGTCGAAGGTTTCAAATTTAATACTGAGTGCTTCGAGTTGTTTTGCACTTTCGATAAATCTTAGTGTTTTATGACAAGCAAAAGAGGTATTTGTAATCATATCATAATATAACAACTGAATTTTTTCATTTTGAAATACATCCATATCTAATATTTTAATGATGTCATGTGCTTGTTGATAATACTTAAGCTCATAAGACAAACTAGCATACGTGTGCAACAAAACAAAAATAGCTTCATTGCTATATCTATCAAAATAGTCAAATAATGTTTTTAAAGCTGGCGTTTTGTTTTCAAAATGAACCTCACATAAAAAACGATGCATCCATCCATAATGATTATCTTCAAAAGAAATGTTTTTTAATTGAAGTTCGATCTGTTTGTTTTGATAAAGCATATAATCTATCCACAATTCGATTTCATTTTGAAACATTGTTTCGTTTAAAAATTGATCTGGTATTTCAAACCTTTCTTGAAGGAGCATCTTTTTACTCATTGAAGGTATGATTTGATTATTCTCAACTTTTGAAAAATATGAAATACTACATATATTTTTACATGCTTCAATGAGTGTTAATTTTTGAAGTTTTCTTTTTTGCTTTAAAGCTGAACCAAACGGTTGATACTGTTGATTAAGGTGCGTTTTCCTTTTCTTAAGCACAGTCCCTAATTTTTGAATATTGACATCCATTCAATACCCCCCTTAATTTTTTTTCAGTTTAAAATAAAAGTCTACATATAACAAGTAGACTTTTTAATCAATGATTAATTTTTTCTTAATTTCTTATCTTTGTACCCGCAAATATCATATAATGGACAGTCTGAACATTTTGGATTTTTCGCAGTACAGTGATATCTTCCAAAAAAAATAAGCTGGTGATGTAGCTTTGTCCATGATGACTTAGGGAATTTTCTCATGAGTTTTTTCTCTACCGTAACAACATCATCTTGTTCTTTCGCTAATTTTAATCTTTTTGATACCCTGTTAACATGTGTATCAACTGCAAGTGCAGGAACATTAAATGCATTACTTAATACCACATTTGCCGTTTTTCTACCAACACCTGGTAATAATTCAAGCGCTTTTCGTGAACTAGGCACCTTACTTTGATGCTGATCAACCAAGATTTTGGATAATAGTATAATGTTTTTTGCTTTCATTTTATATAAGCCAATTGTTTTTATAAGTGCTTCAACTTGTTTTAGATCTGCTAAAGAAAGTGCTTCTGGTGTTGGATAGGTTTGAAATAATTGCGGTGTTACCTTATTAACACTAACATCTGTTGTTTGTGCACTTAATACAACCGCAACGAGCAATTCAAAATGATTGCGATGTGTAAGTTCAACATGTGCCTTTGGATACATCCTGTTTAAAACATCTAATATGAATTCTGGTTTAGTCATTTGATTGATTTATACAGTGCATCTAGTGCTTTATCCGTTTCAGGGTCGATCTCTTGATTAGGTATCCTAGATTGGAGCACGAGCATGCGTTGTAATTTTTTTACTGATACTTGTTCTTTTAATTGTTCAATGACTTGATACATATCATCATAACTATACCCTTCAATATCAAACATTTCTCTGATTTGCTCTAATTCGATGGGTTTTAGCATTCGATCCAAATATTGCTCAAGTTTGATAATAATTTTCTTTATTTGATCATCTTGTGATTTACTTTTTTGTTCTCGGTCTTTCGAAATGTGTTGTTCAACTTTTAAAAACATATCATCTAAATGGAAAACTTCTTTTGTTTTATTTTGTTTCGTGGTTTCCAAATAAATGGTTAAAAACCCTTTGTCAATGAGTGCATCCACACAAAGACCAATATCTTTAGCTGGATAATCAATTCTTCTAGATAAAACGTTTAATGAGAACGTGTTCTTTTTACGGTAAACATTAATCAAAGCGAGTAATGTCATCAGCTCATTGGTTGATAATCCTAATTCTTTATATATTTTGAAAAGTAGTGATTCAATATTAAAATCATGATTTTTAAATAATTTCTTAAGTAACATAATTGCCTTTGTCCATCGCATCTTTAGCTGCTTTTTGCTCAGCTTCTTTTTTCGTTGAACCTTCTCCTTCTCCTAAAATAATTTGTTTATCTAATTTGACAACCACGACGAAATGTTTATTGTGTGATGGCCCTGTTTCTTTAGTAACATGATAACTAATATTTCTTTTTTCGCCAGTATGAATCAGTTCTTGTAGCATCGACTTATAGTCTTTTAAAGCTAATGTTTCTTTTAAATGTGGAACAACAATTTGATAAAATAACTTTTCCGTTTTTTTTATTCCTTGATCGATATAATGTGCACCTAAAAAAGCTTCAAAAGCATCGGCAATCATCGCATCATTAGGACCTTTTGTGGATTCGCCTTTGCCAAGAAGCATTTGACTTTTTAAATCAATGTGAGACGCATATAAAGCAAGTGCATCTGAAGAGACAGCTTTAGCTTTTCTTTTAGACATTTCACCTTCATTTGTATCCATATGATGATATAAGTAATCCGTCATTAATATGCCTAGTACAGCATCTCCTAAGAATTCTAAACGTTCGTTTTTTACTGTTTGATTTTCATAAGCATAAGAAGCGTGAGTCATTGCACGTTCATAGAGTTCGATTTGATTGTAATGAATACCTAATGATTTAAGAAACTGCTTCATTTTACTTTTCTTTCAAACGATCTAATGTTGATTTAACTTGATTAATGACGTCTGCTTCTACCATCTCTTTTGCTTGTCTAATCGCATTTTGAAACGCGAAGGCATCGGAAGATCCATGTGCTTTAATGACGATGTGATCAAATCCCATAAGTAAAGCACCACCAATTTCAGAAGCATCTAAAGAGCGCTTTAGGTTTTTATGTGCTTTTCTCATAAAAATTGCACCAATCATAGAAAATAATCCACGTTTTATTTCACGTTTTAGAACAAGACTCATACCCTTAGCAGTGCCTTCCATCGTCTTCATGACGATGTTTCCTGTAAATCCATCAGTTAAAAAAACATCTGCGTCCGAAGTGAAAACCTCTTTACCTTCCATATTTCCGTAAAAGTTAATATACGGATTACTTTGAAGAAGTTTATAAGTTTCAAGATCTAATTCTCTACCTTTGCCTTCTTCAGTACCATTGTTAATCAATGCAACGGTTGGATTTTTTCTTTTCAATACTTTCTCGACAACAATGGAGGCATATAATCCAAATTCTACCAAGTGTTCTGCCTTAAAATCTGTGTTTGCACCACCATCAAGTAAAATTCTACCTTTACCATCATATGAAGGTATAATCGGAGCAATCGCAACTCGTTTCATATGCTTCATTCTTCTAATAATGAAGTGTCCTGCTAATACAACTGCTTGTGTTGGACCAGCAGTAACAAAAGCATCGGCATGACCATCTTTGACATACTGCATCGCTTTAAACATGGAAATTTCTTTATTCGTCTTATATATTTTGAGTATTTCTTTTTCAGCCATATCTAAGTAGTGTTCAGTATGAACAATACTCAAACGATCATGCATACTTAAGTATGGAGCCATTTTGGTTTCATCACCAAAAATTGTAATATGAATATGGTCATAGGCTTTGAGTGCTTGCATTACACCTTCGCATATCGGTTTCGGTGCTAAATCTCCACCCATACCATCAATCGATAATCGTATCATGACTTCACCTCTTTCTTAGCGTATTATATCATAAATCAAGAGACCTGACTCAAAATATCTTTTGCCTCTTTTAAGATGGGTAAATCATCAACGATATGAATTAAACCCTCTTTAAAATTACCTGATTGCATCGTACCAAAGAGCTTTCCAGGACCTCTAAGTGTTAAATCAAGTTCACTTATTTCAAACCCATCTTGAATGGTTTCAAGTTGTTTCATGCGTTCATGTTCTGGATCATCACTTAATAAATAGCACACGCCTTTAAGTGTTCCTCTACCAATTCTTCCTCTAAGTTGATGAAGCTGTGATAGACCAAAGAAATTAGCATCCAATATCACCATAAATGTCGCTGTAGGTATATTCACTCCAACTTCAATCATTGACGTTGAAAGTAACACGCCTCCAAGACTATTTTTGAACGACTGCATAGATATTTCTTGTTCTTCTTGTCTCATTTGTCCATGAATGACAAATAACTTTTGACCAAAAAGTTTCGTGAGGTGTTGATACACATTTAGTATATTGTAAGTTGAACGATTGGATGCGATTGAAGGAACGACAACAAATACATGCTGATGATGATCAACCGCTTTCTGAAGTTGTCCGATGACTGATTGAAACATTTGATTATGAATACTTTTTGTTGTGATTCTTTGGCGTCCCTGTGGCATCGAGTGGATATTAACAACTTCTGCATGTCCATAAAAGATATGCATCAAAGACCTTGGAATTGGCGTTGCTGATAAATACAATAAGTCTTTGGTTAGAGATTTTTTAACAAGCGCTTGTCTTGTAGAAACACCAAACTTATGTTGTTCATCAATAATTACAAGACCTAATCGTTTAAAATGAACATCTTTAGAAATGAGTGCGTGTGTTCCAAAAATAATCATTATTCTATGTTGTTCGATATCACTTTTAATTCTTTTTTTATTTTTAGTTGAACCAGTTAACAATACGTTAGTAATATCAAATAATTGATTAAATGACTCATAGTGTTGTTTAGCTAATATTTCTGTTGGTGCCATGAAAGCCACTTGATACCCTTTTTGAATAAACGCAATGGCTAATATGAAGGCAACAATGGTTTTACCTGAACCTACATCACCTTGAATCAAGTATTCAATTGCCGAATCCTGATTGCATGTAAGAATGATGCTTTGAATTGCCTGATGCTGATCCTCAGTTAACTGAAAAGGTAATTGATGGTACAAATGTTCTATCTTTGTAAAATCTATTTCGTGATTTGGTCGATTAAACTTTTGTTTTTTCTTATTTGCTAATTGTAAAAATTTAATTGCATCATAAAGTTTTAATGACCTCCATCCGTTGGCTAAAGTATCATAATCTAGTGGTAAGTGGATTGCCTTTAATGCATTAAATAATGAGTAGTATCCTTTGTTTTCAGCTTTACTATCAAAGTCATGTACCACAGGTTTATGTGGAGATTGATTAAAAAAATAATCAAGTGCTTTTCTTACAATATAATCTTGAATATCCGGTAATTTGTATTGAGATTCAATATGATCAAGTTTTTTTATTGGTCGAATTTTTTCTATGAGATATACACGTTTCTTAACATCATAATTTGCTTTCATAATGACAATATCACCAATCTTCAGCAACTTTGATAAATATGGTTGTCGGTATGCTATAGCTAAATACTTTAACCCATTGACTTCAATGTTAAAGGTCGTCTTGCTTATTCGAAAAGACGTCGTTTTTGGCGACGTCTTAATTGTTGCAATACACACAGACTTGGAGTTATCTACAATATAATCTTCATAAGCCTTTGGATACGTATAAAGCAAGTCCTCAACAGTATGAATGTTTACTTTTTTGAGCTTTTCAGATGTTTCTTTGCCAATATACTTTAATGTGTCAACTTGATTACTTATCATACATTTTATTTAATAAATACATGTCTGCTAGAACGATTGCCACAGCACTTTCTACAACGATACCTGCTCGTCTAGCGATACAGACATCATGTCTACCACCAATTTCAAGTGTTTTAGGTTGCTCTTCATCAAAAGCAAAAGTTTCTTGTGGTTTTTGAATACTCGATGTAGGTTTGATAAATACTTTGATTGTGATCTCGTTCCCATTTGAGATACCGCCTACTATGCCACCTGAATGGTTTGTTTTAGTATGACCTAAACCATTCAAGATAGCATCATTAAATTCGCTTCCTTTGCTTTCAATCATCTCTAAAGCATCACCAAAACTGACAAGTTTAACAGCGGGTATACTCATTAACATGTGTGTAATTGCTGCATCCAGCTTGTAAAACATGGGTTCACCAAGACCGATTGGAACATTGCGAACTATGACTTCAACGACACCACCAACGGAATCTCCTTCGGCTTTTATCTCACTTAAATATGCATCAAAATCAGCAGGATTTTTGCATGAACCTACTTGTGTTAATTGATGATTAAATTCCATGGGTAGCATCATTTTAGCGATGGTACCTGCTGCAACGATAGGAGCAGTCAATCTTCCCGAAAATCTTCCACCACCTCGGTGATCTTGAAATCCATGATATTTTTTTGCTGCGACAAAATCCGCGTGTCCTGGTCTAGGTTGTTTAAGAAGGTGCTTATAATCTTTTGACTGTGTATTTGTATTCGGAATCATAATATGAATAGGTGAACCTGTTGCAACTCCATTAAACACGCCAGATGTGATTTCAAATTCATCTTTTTCAACTCTTGGTGTTGTGCCTACTTGTCCGGGACGACGTTTTGTTAAATCAGCTTTGATGCGTTCTTCATCAATAGAAGTACCCGGAGACACACCGTCGATTACCACACCAATAGCTTTTTGATGCGATTCTCCGTATAAAGTTATGTTAAATAATTTACCGATAGAGTTCATGTTTAAGCACTTCCTTTAATTGGTCTATGATTGACTGATTCATGTTTATTGTATCGTTGGTCCAAATTGAAAAACTTTTTATTCCTTGATACAAAAGCATCGTTAAACCATTGAATGATTGTTTGGCATGTTCCATATGCAATGTTTGGTTTTGGTGATAGATCAAGTCAATCAATGACTTATCCATTAATATGTCTTTGTCAACAAGCAACGCATCATTTTCATGAAGTCCAACCGTGGTTGATTGTATAATTAATCCAGATCCTTGAGGCACTTCATCGTAATATATTTCATGATCTTTTATTTGCTTTCTTGAACTTATTCTTCTCTTCACTATAGTTACTGGTATATCAAGTGAATGCAAGCATTGAGCAACTGACTTAGCAGCACCACCGTTTCCAAAAATATAAACAGGTCTAATAGACTCAAATTGAGATTCTTCAAATAGTTTTTTGAACCCAAAGACATCTGTATTATGTCCAATGACTTTTTGATTTCTATACATTACTGTATTAACAGATCCAATGTGCTTAGCATCACCAACGAGTTCATCACAATATTGAATAATTTCTTCTTTATATGGCTTAGTTACGTTAAATCCCAGTAATTCTCCAGATTTCAACTTATCAATAACCAGACGAATATCGTCTTTTTTAACATCAATCAATTCATAGTCGATATCCATGTTTAATTGACGTGACAATGTTCTAAAAATCAAGGGTGATAAACTATAGGAAATATCATTTCCTAGGAGTCCAAGTTTCATTGTTGTAATTCCTTAGATAAATCCATTAGAAATTGTAAAAATCGTTGATAAGCATTTTTTAGTCTGTCGTCACTTAATTCGGAAACATTTTTATGTATGACATCCAATTCTCTTGTTGAATCTAAAATATGCATTTGATGTTCTTTTTTATATGCTTTTACTTTTTTTACAATCATCATTCTTTTCTCAAATAATTCTCTCATGTCATGATCAATACGATCAATTTCATTTCTCAATTCATTCAGGTTCATGAATGCTTCCTCCTAACTGTTTAAATACTTCAAAAAACTCAGGATAAGATTTACTAACAACTTCAGGATGATTAATGACAATAGGATCACTACATTTAATACTTGCAATCGCTAATGCCATTGCAATTCTATGATCTCCATGTGTTTCAAACACTTTATTTCCCTCTAGAAATGCTCTTCCTGTGATCGTCAAACAATCTTTATCGTAACTATACGTCACTTTAAATTGATCTAATATATCCATCATAACTGCTAAACGATCTGATTCTTTATATCTTAATCTTTCAACAGATTGAAATCTTGTTTGTCCTTTTGAAAGAGATGCCAAAACCATAAGAATAGGTCCTAAATCTGGTATATCTTCTAAATCTATATCGATACCTTTTGTGGCAGCGGGTTTGACAACAACAGAATTATTCTCAATTGTAATATCTCCACCCATTTGTTTAATAATGTGAATAATTTTTTTATCCCCTTGAGTGCTATTCAAATTAAGATTTGAAACGGTTATTTCTTCACCAATAGTTGCAGCAACAAAGAAAAATGAGGCTTGAGAATAATCACCTTCAACATGATATTCGAACGGTTTGAATGTTTGTTTGCCTTGAATCATGAAATATGGTTCTTTTTCAACAACATGAATATTTGCGAGTTTCAAGATTTCCAAAGTAATGTCTACATAGCTTCGAGATTTTAAAGGTGTTACCATTTCAATCACTGAATCTCTTCTTAATTGAGGTAATGCAAAGAGTAATCCTGTTAAGAATTGTGAGCTTTTGTGTCCTTCTACTGCATAATGCCCATGTGGAATAGGTCCTTTGACATGTAGTGAGGTATTACTTTTTTGAAATGTAAGACCTTGAAATACTTGTTCATACACATCAAGTGGACGCTCAAAAAGTCTTTGTTCTCCAGTGAAAAAAACATCTTTTTTTAGTATCATTGCTGATGGAATAAAAAATCTTAACGAAGATCCCGAAGCCATACACGGTATAGGTTTACCATCATAATTCCAAGGTTTACCATGTACTTTTTCATTGACATACTCAATACCAAAATGTTTTAACGCTTCTAGGGTTACATGTATATCATCAGAAGAGGGTAATCCGGTAATTGTTGAAACCCCATTTGCTATACTTGCGGCAATTAAAGCACGATGTCCATAAGATTTAGATCCTATCATGTCGACATGACCCGATAATGGTGCAGGAATCAATTTAATACTCATACAAATCTTTTTCCTTAATTTGCTTAATAGAGGCCTTACCCAATGATACAATAAAAATGAAATGTAAACCATTTTTACGTTGTTTTTTGTCAACTTTTATAAATGGCAAATATGCATTAATGGACTCGACTTTTTGATCTAATAGGTGATACATGTTGAGTAAATCAATCACTTTTTTTGATGCTTCAGGATCTGTAATGCCTAATTTTTCACCTAAATCTAACGCATATTTCATGCCCAAGGAAATCGCCTCACCATGTTTAATATTTTTAAATTGATTGGCTTTTTCTATTGCGTGCCCCATGGTATGTCCAAAATTTAAAATCATTCTCAATTGTGATTCATACTGATCACGACTGACAACATCCACTTTAACATGAATGGCTTTACATAAAACCTCTACATCAAACGGTTTTCTTAATAAATCCTCAATAATTGATGCATCGTATATAGCACCAGCTTTTATGACCTCAGCCATGCCATTATTGAATTCTCTATCACTAAGTGATGTTAAAAATGGCATATATGTATACACAAAAAGTGGGTCTTTAAATGCACCTACTAAATTTTTTCCTAATGTTGTATTGATGCCTGTTTTAGAACCAATACTGCTGTCGACTTGTGCGATCACTGTTGTCGGAATATGAATAAGTGAAATGCCTCTAAATAGACTTGCAGCGATATAACCAGCGAGATCTCCAATCACACCACCACCAAAAGCGATCAATACATCGTCTCTTTTTATTTCTTTTTCAATTAAACTTTCAATCGTTGATTGAAAAACTTCAAAAGATTTTGATCTTTCACCTGCTTTAAGAACAATCACCTCAACATCTAATCCAAAGACCATCTCTTTAAACATATCTTCATGTTGTAACCAAACATTTTCATCTGTTATGACAAAAACACGTGTTTGGTCAACGTGATTTTTAAAGACATCTTTAAACGTACTATATTGATGTTCTTCGATATAAATTGGATACGATAATTTATGAATGGTTCTCAAAATCTTCTCTTTTCTGTCTTGCTTCTTTTAAAACTTTTTTTAACCCTTTTTCATCACCTAAAACAATGAATGACTCTATAAGATTCAGTGCTTCCTTAAATGCTGATATCGCTTCGATTAAATACGTCTTATTATTTAAAAACAATTCTGACCAAAGCATTTCATTAATATTGGCAATTCTTGTTAAGTCTCTAAATGAATCTCCAGTGAGTGTTTTTGGAATCTCTTGGTGACCAATCATTAATGCAGAAGCAATGACATGTGTGAGTTGAGAAGTATATGCTATGACTTCATCATGAGTATCACTAGTAATAGTCGTCATTGTTTTAAATCCAAGTTGTTTTGCTATAATTCTTAAAAGTTCATAGTCCGTTTCTTTTGCTCTTGGTGTTTCCACAATTAAAAAATGATTGTTGTTAAATATCGTCGTATCTTTAGAATCAAACCCACGCTTTGCTCTTCCGGCCATAGGATGATGTGATACATATCTAATGTCTTTTCTTAGAATACGTTCAATGTCTTGAATTAAATTCTTTTGTGCTTCAAGTTTTAGTTTATTTTCATTTTCAA
>JBMTKL010000019.1:0-10603 GCA_049439405.1 Acholeplasmataceae bacterium
TCAAATATAAGTTATTCTTAATAATGGTATAATAACAATAGATGATTTACGGAGAGATGACAATGTACATAGCAGATCCTAAAAAACTACATCCAAAAAACTTTTATTCTTTTTTTTCAGGCTCACTTACGCCAAGACCGATTGCGTGGGTGACGACAAAAAATGACGATGGTGGATATAATTTGGCACCCTATAGTTTTTTCAGTGGTGTGAATACAAGACCACCGATGATTATGATTTCTATTGGAAATCATCAAGGACGTAAAAAACATACTTCAGAAAATATTTTAAGAGAAAAAGAGTGTGTCGTCCATATTACAAATGATGACCACTTAAATCAAATGAATCAATCCGCAAAAAAGTTTGAAAAAAATGTGAGTGAAGTCACTGCGTTATCATTAAAAACTGTTCCTTCTGAATTTATTAAAACACCAAGGCTTGAAGGTGTATTAGCTGCTTTTGAATGTGTATTATATGAATATCACGAATTACCTGGCAATCATGTCTTTTATTTAGAAGTTAAATGTATACATATTGATGAACAATACATTAAAGATGGACAAATTGACACAGAAACATATAAACCATTAGCTCGCTTTTTAGGGAATAGTTATGCTGTGGATTACCGCATCATAAGAACGAATCACCCAGATCATGAAGCATAAATTAAAGTATCGATAAATGTCTTTAGTGGTAAATGATTCGTGACATTACAACGTTTACCACCAGTAATGAGCAACTTTTTACCACACTTTTCATTTTTTCTAGTAGTAGATAAGGCATTTGATATTTTTCTAGTTCATTGGCTGCTATTCAACCTGCAGGACCACCACCAATGATAATGATTATAGTTTTCACAAGGAGCTCCGATCAAAATTTATATGAGTAACATGTACACAAGTGTACCAAAAACCATACTTACTAGACTATTTTTAAATGAAAGATGTAAAAGAATCACAACACTACTTGCAATAAGTGTCGGATATAAAGTATTACTTCCAAAACTCATATGACGATATACATAGACAACAAGTAGAGAGATCGATGCAGCAGGCAAAACCTTAGTCAAATACATGAGTAAAGGATGATTTAAATGATGCGCTTTGAAGATCACAAAAGGCAAGAATCTAGTGATCATGGTTGCACTGATACCTGCAATAAGAATGAAATAGTTGTTCATTGTGCACCTTCTTTAAACATATTTTTAAAGATGAGAAGCATAAAAACAATAAAGACCATTGCTAGTGATAAAAAACTTTCAGGTCCAATCAATAAAAGTGATACTGACGCTGCAACTAATCCTAGTAAAGCTGGACGATGTGTTTTTGATTTCTTCCATTGATCAATAAACATGACTAAAAATAACGCAGTTAATACAAAGTCTAACCCATTGGTATTAAACGTCAGCATTTGTCCAAATACATGTCCTATGACACCGAAGATGACCCAATACATGTGTTGCATAAAACTTAATCCAACATAGACGTTATCTTTTTTTATCGTGTTTGGTATGTCTATATCATGCAATATTGAGAATGCTTCATCAGTAAGTGAAAACACAGCATATTGTCTTTTCCAAAAAGACGTGATGTTTCGATAAGGTTTAATCAAAGACATCGCATAAAACAAATGTCTCGCATTAATCATAAGAAATGCGATAAAGGCATATAAAGGGTTGATCCCTGCAGCTAAAAAACCGATAGCGATATACTGTGCACTACCAGCAAAAAAAAGTAAAGAACTAAGAAAAGTAAAAAATAGTGAAAATCCTTCTTGTTCCATCAATACACCATAAGCAGTCCCTAAAACAAAATAACCGATAAGTACCGGAATAGTTTTAGGAAAAATAAAACGGATGAGATGCATGAAAAGGTTACATCATTTCAACTTTTTCGATGATGACGGATTGTAATGGTTTGTCAAAGGAATCTGTATTTCTTTTGGCAATGAAGTCAACAACATCTATACCTTCAATGACTTTACCAAAAGCAGCATATTGACCATCTAAGTGAGGAGAATCTTTATGCATAATAAAAAATTGTGAACCTGCTGAATTTGGGTCTTGTGCACGCGCCATTGAGATGACACCTCTTGTATGCTTCAAGGGGTTATCAAACCCATTCGCTGAAAATTCGCCTTCAATGTGATGTCCTGGACCACCGGTACCAGTCCCTTTGGGACATCCTCCTTGAATCATAAACCCAGAAATCACTCGGTGGAAGGTAAGTCCATCGTAAAATTTATTGCTTACAAGTGATACAAAATTTTCTACTGTTTTTGGTGCCATTTCAGGGTATAATTCTATAATCATGAATTCACCTGTAGAAAGTGTAAGTTTAACTGTAGTCATATGTTATCTCCTTATGTATTCTATGAAGCATTATAACATGATAATTTGCATTGTAAGACGTTGGTCGAAACAAAAATCATTTCCAGATGTGAATTAATGATACAATCTCTAAGAGGTTATCATGCAAGCAGTCATGGATTATTTAATGAATTTACCTTTATCACACATTGAGATGGTGCTTATTGTTGCAGGTCTTTCTTTTATTCATCCATTCATTTCTCAACCATAGAGTTTATTAAGTGTGTCTCTATCAATAATTTGGTTAGGCGAAATGCTAGGTATTGTTGTTGCATTTTCTTTTTACACGTTAGGGATGATTATGTATTACATACTCATACAAACGATTGAAAAAAAATATAAACTTGAAAAAAGACCAAAGTTAGTAGCAGTGTTTAAATGGTTGAAAGAAACGCCAAGTTATAAACATGCGATTGCGGTTGGCATCCCATTAGTACCGACAGATTTTATTAAAATGTTACTTCCAATCTCAGAACGATCATTTTCAGAATATATGTTCGTGATGCTAAGTGCTTATGCATTTTTAACAAGTGTTAATGTATTACTATACTATGGTATTATTGTCTCAGCACTGATGGGAGATGCATCTTGGATAACCTTTATTGTCTTTGTGATGATTATCATATTAATGTATATGTCTACACATATTAAAATAGGTGGTTCATCAAAAATAAAAGAGACTAGACGTCTCTTTTTATGATGGATTCTATAAGTGCAGTAATAGGTTTGTCATCCAAAGACAATTCTTTAAGTGTTTGTCTCATCGAGTTTGATAAACGACTCATTTCATGTTGAGAAGCTTCTAAACCAATAAGAGATACATAGGTTGGTTTATCTCTTATAGTATCTGTTTTACTTTTACCCATTTTTTCAATGGTAGAGGTTTCTTCTAACACATCATCTTGAATTTGAAAAAGTAATCCAAGTTCATATCCTAAAGTCTCCCACATCGAAATATCTTTTGGAGATGCAATTGCTGCTCCAAACATTAAACTGGCTTGCAACAGGTTAGCGGTTTTATATGCATACATTTTATTGAGCGTTTCTAAAGTAATGGACTTTCCTTCAGATTCTAAATCGAGAACTTGACCGTAAATCATCCCGTGACTTCCCGTTTTTTTTGACAAGATATCGACGAGTGTCTTTTTTTGTACATCATTTAAAATATTGCTTTGAGTAATCACTTGAAAACTATCAGTAAGTAGTGCATCACCTGCGAGTATCGCTAAACCTTCATTAAATGCAATATGCAATGTCGGTTTTCCACGTCTTAGAGTATCATTATCCATTGAAGGCAAATCATCATGAATTAAAGAATAAGTGTGAAGCATTTCCAAACTTATTGAAACAGGTAAATAAGGTTCGGAATTTAAACCGTATCCTTCTATGACCTCTAACATAAGGTGAGGTCGTAGTCTTTTTCCTCCAGCTAATAATGCATATTCTATAGCATCTTTAAGCGAACTTTTAGGAAGTGTATCGATGTATTGTTTAAGTGCGTTAATTATTTTTTCTTTCATTCTTCCATCCTTAAATGTATTATATCAAAGTTCATGAATATCTTTTAATATAGAAAAGAAAAGACGAGGTTTTGGTGAGATTATGGGAGCGCTCAATTCAAGCATTTGTTTGATATAATACATATGAGGTCATTCATGTCAGAAGCACACGGAAAATTTATTTTAATGGGGGAACATGCAGTTGTATATGGACATCCTGCGATTGCAATTCCTTTGGATGAAGCGAAAGTCTTCGTCAACATCATGCAATTTCATAAAAATGTGATTGAAAGCAGTTTTTATCAAGGCGATATAGATCAATTACCACAAACATTTGAATCAATTCAAAGGTTGTTTTTTAAATTACAACAAGATCTAAAGTTAACAACCTTAAAAGTGATTGTAGATATTCAAACCGTTATTGGTGCTGGTTTAGGAGCGTCTGCGACATTTGCAGCAGCATTAACAAGAGCCATGTTTGAATTGAGTCAACAACCATTAGATCAAGACACACTCTTATCTTATATTGATTTTTCAGAAACTATTTCTCACGGAACCGCTTCTGGCATCGACGCAAGAGCTGCCATTTCTAAACAAAGCTTTATCTATGAAAAACCATTGATAAAGCCGTTTCCTTTTCAACTGGATGCTTATATCATCGTCATTTATTCAAACATCATTGGACATACAAAAAAAGCAGTTTCTAAAGTGAAATATCAGATTGACCACAGCGATCAAGGTATGGCACATATTGATCGTTTGGTTGAATATACACAGGAAGCAATTGTTGCTATTCAGCAAAATGATGTCATTAAACTCGGTCATCTCATGACGCATTCGCATCAACTACTTAAAAAACTCGGTGTCTCACATCAAACTTTAGATGATTTAGTTTCCGTTGCATTAGAAAATGGAGCTTACGGTGCAAAACTAACAGGTGGTGGACTTGGAGGGTGTATGATTGCCTTATGCAATAAAGAGGTAGTAAAAACGCTTAGAAACTATGCAGATGAACATGGTTTTCATCAGACATTTACTACATATTTAGGTGATAAATTATGAAGAAACGTGTGACGAGTCGTGCACCGATCAATATTGCACTCATAAAATATTGGGGTAAAAAAGACGACATAGAAGTACTTCCTTATCAACCATCTATTTCTCTATCGTTAGACTGTTTTGAAACGGAAACAACCATTGAAAAAACAAATCAATCCTTTTCATTTACAATTAATGGAAAACAAGATGATCAGATGAAAAAACAAGTGGCCAATTTTTTAAGTCATTTTACATCAGATGACTTGTTTGGTATTCAAATACGTACCACCAATAGTGGACCTACTGCTGCAGGACTTGCTTCATCTGCGAGTGGATATGCAGCTTTAGCAGTTGCAGCCAACACTTTTTTTGAGATGAATTATTCATTAGATCAACTTGCATCAATTACTAGAAAAGGTTCTGGCTCAGCCATTAGAAGCTTACTCCCTTATTGTGTCAAATGGGATGTTGATGGATCAATTGCACCTGTGAATTGGTCTTTTAAAAGTGCAAAAATGGGTATTGTTATTATTTCTGACAAGAAAAAAGACATCAGTTCAAGAGAAGCCATGAAACAAAGTATAAAAACATCACCACTTTACAAAGACTGGGTTAATCAAAGCTTTATTGATGCTGCGTTGTTTGAAACATTTAATGATCATCATCAATTTAGTGAATTAGGGTTACTTATAGAAAATAATGCATTAATGATGCATAAAGTGTGTGAAACGACAGTGCCATCCATCACCTTTTTAACGGATGAATCATATCAACTCATTCATCACATTCAACAAGCGAGACTTAATCAAACGTATGAAGCTTTTGTAACGATGGATGCTGGTCCAAATGTAAAAATATTATGTTTAGATGAAGATAGAAAAACGATTGAAAAAGATTTAAATCACTTAGGATATCAAGTGATTTGGTCAAATATTGATGAAAAAGGAGCAGTCATTGTTGATGAATTATCAATGTAGTATTCCTGGAAAACTATATGTTGCAGGTGAATATGGTGTTGTAAAGGGATATCACGCCATTATTCTACCAACAAAACTTCATATTCATTTTGATATTCGCGATCATGACACATTGATGATATCTAGTAATCAATGGGATTCGCCCATTGTTTATACTGAAGAAATGCTAAAATGCGAAGCGATTTGGGAAAAAGCATTGAAGACCACGTATCGCTATCTTAAGGAACTTCATATTCAAATAAAAACCACTTCGATCATCATTAACAGTGAACTAGACCAATTAGACCACAAATATGGATTGGGGTCTTCTGGAGCTATTGTCATCGGGCTAATTCAATCAGTATTAGTTTTTCATGATATTAATTTATCTTCCCTTCAATTATATAAATTAGGTGTTATTGCATTAAAAGATGATCGTGATGTATCATCTTATGGTGATTTAGCATGTAGTGCATTTGATGCCCCAATTCTATATAAAAAAGATATAACTGTTGACTTAAATTTACCGATTCACGAACTCGTTCAAATGGACTGGGATGAACTTCAAATTGAAGTACTTCAAGCCCAATTTGATATGATGGTGATACATACAAATGAGTCTGCATCATCATCAAAGTTAGTTAAAGCCTTAAACGAACATGTAAGTAAAGAAGAACAGTTAGCCATCTTTAGTGACATTGATCCTTTAGTGCTCTCTTTTTTGAATGAAATCATGCATGATGACAAAATCAAAGCATTTACAATGATCAAGCAAATAGAAACAAAAATGAAAACGTTAGATGAACGTATAGGCAACCTCATGTATTCTAACAATATTAACAAGGTATTTGAATTTGCAAAGCGTCATGGCGTGACATACAAAATATCAGGTGCTGGTGGTGGAGATAACATCTTGTTATTTTTAAACAGCAAAAAAGAGTATAATGATATCAATAAAGCATTACCAAAACCATTCATCAACATCACAAGCTTTATTAAAGGAGTAATCTATGAGTAATAGAAAAGATGATCATATTCATTCAGCATTAGATCAACATCATCCTCATAATGATTTTGACCACATAAGATTTGTACCGGAAGCGTTATGTCAATTAGACTGTAAAGACATCGATACTTCTGTTGCAGTCTTTGGTCATGTCTTTGATTATCCTGTATACATTAATGCAATGTCAGGAGGATCAAATCTAAGTAAAGAAGTGAATGATAAACTTTCAAAAATCGCTAAATCATGCAATCTTCCAATGGCAACAGGTTCTGTCTCAGCAGCCATAAAAGATCCATCTTGGACAGAAAGCTTTTCAATTGTTAGAGACAATCATCCAGAAGGATTTGTTTTTGCTAATGTTGGTTTATCGCAAACCAAAGAAGGTGCTCAAAAAGCAATTGATATTTTGAATGCAAATGCACTTCAAATTCATTTAAATGCCGCACAAGAAATTACAATGCCTGAAGGCGATAGAGAGTTTTCACATTGGAAACAAAGACTGAAAGACATCATGGATTATGTATCCGTCCCTGTGATGGTCAAAGAAGTAGGGTTTGGTATGAGTAAAGAGACCATTGATGAACTTTATGAATTAGGTGTGGAAACCGTTGATGTTTCAGGTAAAGGTGGCACAAACTTTATCCAAATTGAAAATGAAAGAAGACAAAATAAATTAAATCATTTTGACGCACATGGATTTTCAACAGTTGAATCACTTTTAGATGCTAAATTAAGACGTTCAAAAGATGCAATCGTTTTTGCAAGTGGGGGTATTAGAGGCGCATATGATATCGTTAAAGCACTTGCTTTAGGTGCATCGATGGTAGGATTGTCAGGATATTTCCTCAAACTTGTTCAAAACCATACATTAGATGAAGCGATCAGTCATACACAAACACTTTTGAGTGATATCAAAAATATTATGGCTGTGTTAAATGCACAAACCATAGAAGCACTAAGAAAAAAACCACTACTGTTAAGTCGTGATCTCATTCATTTTATGAATCAAAGAAAAAATAGCATATGATTATGCTATTTTTTTATATTTTCTATGACCATCTGTGACATCTTCTAATACAAAACGCATTGTTGGATGTGGCGTAAAAGATGTATCTAACTGATGGTTTTTTTCTTTATCCATATGCTTTGTCATAAATGAAATATATGTGTCTAAATCAATGGCTTGACGATGTTTTAATTGATCTAAAAAGGATGTTTTAGACACAAATTGATCGTAATCTTTTTGAATGTCTAAACTAAAGAATTCTCCTACGGCACCGGAACCATATGAAAACATACCAATGCGTTTTCCAGCTAAAGATGCTTTAGAAAGTGATAATACAGAAATTAAACTAAGAAATAAAGAACCATTATAAATATTACCGACTTCTTGAGTAAAATATTTTACAATATCAAGTTGTTCTTTACTTTGAGGGTGAGAATACACTTTATTTGCTTTATTTGCCATTTTTGCGAATGGCATATGAAAGCATGTATATTCAAACGACTCATTTGGATCTACTTTTTGAAGCATGTCATTATAACAATTTATGGATAATCTACCATCAACGGTCGGTACTTCTTGATAAGAGGGTCTGTAAAAATCCGGAAGTTCTTCGGTTGTAAAAGTACCTCGATTCACAACCGCAACTTTAGGATCTTTACTCACTAACATTGCAATGGCACCAGCACCTTGTGTAGACTCGCCAGCACTCTCAAAACCATACCATGCAATATCACTTGATAACACAAGTACTTTTTTGTTTGGTTGCATTCTCACATAATCACATGCCAGTTGTAGTGCACCAGTTGCTGCATAACATGCTTGCTTTAACTCTAAAATACGAACAGAAGAAGGTAAACCTAACATTCTGTGTACATAATTACCAGCAGCCTTAGAGTAATCTATCGCAGATTCAGTAGCGAATAGTATCGTATCAATGTCATCTTTATATGGTTGTACCATATCATAAGCTGCTTCAATGGCCATGGTAACAATGTCTTCAAGTGGCGAGATGACTGCCATTTTGTGTTGTCCGATACCTTTTTTATATTTTGCTTCATCAACGCCTCTTGCCTCAGCAAGCGTGGACATGTCTAAATAAAATTTTGGGACATAATAATTGATCGATTCAATTCCGACTTTCATAGTTATTTCCTTTCGATCCGAGTATGACTTTGTGTTAATTCTTTGGGATTCGTTAATGCTGCCATTAATGATAGTTCACCACACAAAACAAGTGCTGATGCAATTTGAGCAAGTTTTTCAGCACTATGATCCCCCAAGCATTCCATCATCTCTAAATGTTTTACTGCATCATCAGCGTGTTTACCATGACCAACGGTACCGACAATAATATTAGGTAATGTGACCGAAAAATATAAGTCATCACCTTTTACTTCAACATGTGTGATACCTTGTGAACCTTCTACGATATTTGCACCATCTTGTCCTGTAGCGATATAAAATGCAAGTAACATGTTTGCATAATGTGCATTGGCACTCATGAGACCACCTGATGCGATCGAACCTATGAGGTTTTTCTTAATATTTAAATCCACAAGAGCTTCAGGGGTTGTTCTCAAGACATCTTGAACAAGATCTCTTGGAATCATGATCTCTGCAACGACTTCTTTGCCGCGCCCTAAGACACCATTGACAGCACTTACTTTTTTGTCTGTACAATAATTTCCTGAAACACTCACATATTTAAGAAATGAGAATTGACTTAAAATAGTATCTGCGATTGCATCCGATGCAAAAGTCGTCATATTATGTCCAGAAGCATCGCCTGTGGTAAATGCAAAACGTACATAAAGTAAGTTTCCAACGATTTTCACATCTGCTTGTACTAAGGTTGCATACCGACTATTTTTTGAAACAATATCTTTTTGAAAAGTGTCTAAATGACTTTCGATATATCTTTTCACTTCAATAAGTTGATAACTAAAGGCTGCTTCAAATAATAATGATCGTGTCATTTTATTACTAATGACCGTTGTTGTTAATGTTTTCGCAAGTCTTGTGACACGTGCACCTCTGCCGACACTGTGAAATAATGTCGTTTCATAAGTTGCTAATGGTGCTGAGATGTCTAATTGAGAATATTGATGTGTTGTACCTTGCATTGTATGAAAGTGAATTGGGCCAACAATACTTGTAGGAACTTTAGTAAATGATAATAGTTTCATAATAATTCTTTCTTAATGAATTCTAATTATTATTTTACAATAGATAATTAAATTTTATATACTTGCAAGACACCTTAATATTTTTTTACACTTTTTCACATGTTAATTATCATAAAAAAAAGACCTTTTTGAGGTCTTTTAGATGAGATTTTTATGAGTGTCATGAGTGGAAGGATGACAAGAATAAACACCAACTGACTGACGATACCAAATACAATTAATATCGGGATCAATACAATCAAACCAAGGATAAAAGATAAACCAAACATCCAACCAATGAGTCCAGAAAATAACAATCCTAAAGCCATGAACACAAAGACAATGACGAATAATTTGAAAATGTTAGAAATGTTCAAAGTATAATTCAGACCAAATATAGGCTGATCAAATGCTTTTCAATTGTACGATAGTCATTACAAACAAAAAGTTTAGTAATAGCAATCTTTTTTTATGTAATACGTTTTCATGATGCATTTTCAACAACATTTGATTATGTTATAATTGCTTAGGAGGCTACCTATGATATTTAAAGTCACAGGAATTT